>JAFDDT010000027.1 GCA_019310725.1 Deltaproteobacteria bacterium
CGAGGTTCTGTTATAGGCAGGCGTTTCTATAGATCGTAGGACCAGTAAAGCTGGATGCCTTGTTCCTTGGCATATTCTTCAATGCTAGGCGTGACATTATGGACAACGATTACCTGGCAGATATCATTTGAATTGATATTCTCTAATTGTGCTGCTCTTTTGACGATCTTTTGAAAGCGGCTGATCTCACGGCGCGAAATGCTGGTTTTAGCCTCTCCCAAGATCAATGTTTTCTTGCCGTTTTTCTTTCCCCAGCCATAGATATTCACCTGGAGGTATTGTCCTTCTTTCTCTGTGGGCAGGTACCGTCTGATGAGCCGATCTTCGATTTCAAGCCCTAAATCTCTCTTAAGCATTGGTGGTAGGCCCTTATAACTTTGATTTTCCAGATTGTATCCCACAGCATCTGACATACTTTCCAGCCTCTTTCTGGTTTGGCGGTGGTCCTCAATCAGCCTGTTAAGTGACCTTTCGGTTTTTTCCTGTGCTTTCGCCAGATTTTTCTGCGCCTGGGCTAATTCCTCAAGCCTCTTCTCGGTCCTGATTCCTCAAGCCTCTTCTCGGTCCTGCTCTGCGCCTGGGCCAGTTCCTCAAGCCTCTTCTCGGTCCTGCTCTGTGCCTGGGCTAATTCCTCAAGCCTCTTTTCGGTCCTGTTCTGTGCCTGGGCTAATTCCTCAAGCCTCTTCTCGGTCCTGTTCTGCGCCTGGGCCAGATCGCCAACGATTTTTTTTAGTTCATTGAATTCTTTTTTTGTTACGGCCTGAGCTACCTCTCCTCTTCATAGACCTGCCCCAATATCTCGGCAATCTTCCGGGAGGCCTGCGGATCCAAATAACGGCTTAGATCTTCAAATATGGATAATGTATTTAACATTGTATAAATCTATCATAAGTTAAAGCATTGGGCAATTGAAATTTTTCCCCTTACAAAAACATGCGGTTGGATATTTTGACTTATTCTCATTAAGGGGCTAATATTAAAATCGTTAGGTAATCTTATACGCTGTTTGCCTAGATCATGAATCCCACTGACTTGAATTATCAGATTATTGACCATACAGCAGACCTGGGGATAGTTGTTAAAGGTGTTGATGTGAAGGACGTGTTTATCCGGGCTGCCCAGGCCATGACCGATATTATGGTCAAGGCAGATATTAATGAGAAGGGAGCAAAAAGAAAGGTTTTAGTCGAAGGTGAAGACTTCCCAGACCTTATGGTGAGATGGCTCAGTGAGATTCTTTATCTGTTTGACGGTGAACACATACTGGTTAGCGCAATAGAGATTAGTTCTATCAGCCCAATCCGATTGCAGGCTACACTTACTGTGCTACCTTTGAAGAGAGGCCATCATGAGATCCTGAGAGAGATAAAGGCTGTTACCTACCATCAGATTTCAGTTCAGAGAGTACATGATGGTTGGGAGGCAAGGATCATATTTGATATTTAGAGACCGTTGCGATTTGGGGATTGGCTACTATTCAGCCACCAGGAGACGAAGACACCAGGTTCAATTTTCAATTATTTGTGCCTTTGTGGCAGGGATTGTGGCTTAAGGAATCATAAAAATTTTAGGCACTTAATTGTCAGTAAGTTATGGATTTCAAGGTAAAAAAGATAGACGAGTGGCGGTACCTCATACCTAAGAAGGGGGCTATGAGGGTACCAGGGTTAGTTTTTTCTAGCTCTGAGTTAATGGCCAATATAGAGGATGATCAGAGCCTCCTTCAGGTAGTAAATGTTGCAACCCTCCCTGGTATTGTCAAACATTCCCTTGCCATGCCAGATATACATTGGGGCTATGGATTTCCTATAGGTGGCGTGGCGGCGTTTAGAATGGAAGATGGTATCGTCTCGCCAGGGGGAGTTGGTTACGATATAAACTGCGGTGTCAGGCTTATAACTACCGCTCTCGTGGCAAGCGAGGTCAGGCCCCGGATAAAAGAGCTTGTTTTAGCCCTTTTTAAGAACATTCCTGCAGGCGTTGGTTCGAGAGGAAGGATACGGCTATCAACAAAGGAGCAGCGGAATGTAGCTGCAGAGGGTGCTTCATGGGCCGTCAAGAAAGGCATGGGGACCGAAGAAGATCTGGAGAGAACTGAGGATCAGGGGGTTATCAGAGAAGCCGATCCTGGAGCAGTGAGTGAAAGGGCATATAAAAGGGGCCACGATGAGCTTGGGACCCTTGGCTCTGGCAACCATTTCTTAGAAATACAGACCGTTGATGAGATCTATGACCAAGACAGAGCCCGTGCCTTTAATCTCTTTGAGGGTCAACTCACTGTGCTTATCCACACAGGCTCAAGGGGATTCGGCCATCAGATTTGTGATGATTTTTTAAAGGAGATGGGAACCAAGGTAAAAGAGGCAGGATTTGATCTTCCGGACAGACAGCTGGCTTGTGCATATGTCACATCTGATACAGGCAAAAGGTATCTTTCTGCTATGGCCTGCGCTGCCAACTATGCATGGGCAAACAGGCAAATAATAATGCACTGGACCAGGGATACATTTGAGAAGATCTTAGCCATGGGCCCCAATGAACTAAAGATGGAACTTCTGTACGATGTCTGCCATAACATAGCCAAACTTGAGCAGCATGTGGTTGACAAAAAAAAGGTTACTCTTTGTGTTCACCGCAAAGGGGCCACTCGATCACTTCCGCCTGGTCATCCGGATGTTCCCATGGTTTATAGAAAGGCGGGGCAGCCGGTCCTGATTCCGGGTGACATGGGCACCTACTCTTTTGTATTGGCAGGCAGCCAACAGGCCATGAAGGAAACCTTTGGCTCCACTTGCCACGGGGCTGGTAGGATGTTAAGCAGGAAACAGGCCATCAAGACTGCAAAGGGCAGAGCTATACATAGAGAGCTCGAGGACAAGGGGATCTATGTTCAATCAAGGGGAAGAACCACCTTAAAAGAGGAAATGCCTGAAGCCTACAAGGATATTTCATTAGTGGTTGAGGCTGTCCATATGGCGGGGCTGGCGAAGAAAGTGGCCAGATTAAGGCCCCTCGGTGTCATAAAGGGCTAATGTCTCGTACCATAAATTCGCACGTCTAGATACAACATATTCGGGAATAAGTGAGCCTGTTTTTTTGTCAGGCATGCTCTATTCCCTCAAGGCAATATCTATAGGGTATATGGGAGGGGTTATTATCTTTGGGGTTTCAGAAAGCATTATCTTGGAACTCTTATTTTCCGGGCGTGAAACCTCCAAGATAATAACACTGCAGGCTTCAGTGGAATTTTTTTGAGATATCGCCTTTCAGGAACAGCCCATGCCTCCATCCAGAATAGCTCTATGAACATATGGTACGAGACATTAGTTTTTCTTGTGTTGCCAATAATTCAAGCTGATGACAACAGCAAATCCCAGTAATATAAAAAGGAATGCAAAAACAACCTCAGTGTTTAAGCTGGGTGGGAGAATATTGACTTGTAAAGCAGGTACCTCGTCGCCGTGACAATCAATAAAGGTGGTCAGAGTTTCTTTCCACGGCCAAATCCTCCTCAGAGACCCCAGCATCAAGCCAATAAGAATTGCCATGGTCAGATCATAATACCGTTTCAAAAGCCAATCTAAAACCCTCACAAAGCTCAGCAGCCCCACCACAGCACCGACCGTTAACAGAAAAAGGGTTTGAAAGTCCCTGTTGTTTAGTGCCTCAAGGGTATAGTGGTATTTTCCCAGCAACACCAAGATATAGGCGCCTGATATCCCCGGAAGAATCATGGCGCATATAGCAAGAAAGCCGCTCAAAACAAGGAACCAGGCAGCATTCGGTGTAGCAACAGGTATCATTCCAAACAGAAAATAGGCGCCAACTGCCCCGACCCCTATGGCGACAGCCGTAGGTATTCGCCATTCTCTTACCACCCTGCCAACCGTGAAGATAGAGGATAAAATCAATCCAAAGAAAAAGGACCAGACCACAACGGGATAGGTAAACAAAAGCCAACTCAGGACCTCTGCCAGAGACAGGGTAGCTACCAAAACACCCAGACCAACAGCGAGAAGAAAAGGCCACGAAACCGAGGAGAATGCTTCCCGGATCTTCAGCAGGGCAATAAGCCTGAGAAAACGAAGATTTGGTGAACGAATAGCATGTATTAGTTCTTCATATATGCCAAGGATTAGGGCCATGGTGCCTCCTGAAACGCCAGGAATCACATTTGCCGCACCCATACAAAATCCTTTGATTGCAAGAATAAGATACTTTGAGAGATACTGTGACGACATATATTGCTCTTTTGTAGCCGTTTACGGGTTCAGAGGTTTCCCGATGAAATCGGGATTCGAGGTTCACCGAAAACCCGCCTGCCATACGTCGGGCAGGTCTGAACACCTCTTTCGTGAGTTCTGAACGGTCTTGCACCGAAGTTCAGAGTATGCTTTACCTGATGTTGGATCAATCTGAGTTTCAGGACATGTATGATCATGCTCAACGCACCAGCGCCATCGCTCGTGGTTTCATCCCGCCGCACGTCTGGTTGGCCTACAAGCAAGCTCAACGAAAGAAAGATAACCCTGAACAGTGAACCCTGAACCTGTGAACACTTGCGCTCTTTTTTTACAGATAAAAATCACTTAATAAAAATCGCTACAATACCTGCTAAGAAACAATATGGAAAAAAGTAGTAGAGCTTGCCTCTTCTTACAAAAGCCATTGTTATCTTCAGGGCTAAAAGACCTACCAGAAAAGAGGTGATAATTCCTGTCAGAAAAGGAATATAGCCAATTTCAGCTAGCTTGGTCATGTCAAACTTCATTACTAAAGCCCCTATGATAGCTGGAATGGAAATGAGAAAGGAGAATCGTCCAGCCAAATCCCTATCTAAACCACAAAAAAGACCACAGACTATGGTGGCCCCAGACCTGCTAATACCGGGAGTAATTGCAGCTCCCTGTGCTAGGCCTACCGCCATTGCTGCGATGAGACCAATTTTTTTTCTTGTAGTGAAATAATCAGGTATAAGTCGGCTAACAGCAAGGATTGTGCCTGTAACCATCAGCATAATACCGACAATGAGGGTTGATCCAAACATCTTGTGGAAGTATGAGCCAAAGATTATCCCTATGAGTGCTGTAGGAATGATACCTATTAAGATCCAGAAAGTCAGGGCTGCATGGGGAGATTGACGGATTTTGCTGACCTGCCCGCCATGCTTTCCTTTCCGCAAAACCGTCGCAATATAGCCAGCACTTTCGGTTATCATCATTTTTACATCAGCCCGGAAGAATATTAAGACTGCCAGCAGTGTCCCCAGATGGAGCGATATATCCAGCAAAAGCTCCGGATTCTTCAGCCCAATCAGGTGCTGAAAGATGACCAAGTGACCGGAACTGCTGATAGGCAAGAACTCTGTTAGCCCCTGGATAATCCCTAAAAAAATGGTTTGCTCGATATTCATTTAAGAGGAGGCTCATCTTTTATAAGAACTTCGCTTTTCTATACTGTAAGTGGGGTAAAAAAAGCAAATGCTAATCTATTTTAGAGAAGCAATACTATAGACAAATGATCGTTATTTTTGTATCAATCTTAAAGAGGGCAATCTCTGTCATTTTTAAACGGACTGTTGCCCAAACGGAAATCCCTCTGAGCGGTCATTAAAACGTTTTTTCCAAAAAACCCTTGGCGAATCCCGGCTAGTCGGGAAGAAAACGTTTTAGACCCAGCTAAAAGGGATTTCGGCAACAGACTGTAAAGACTTAACTTTTTGAAAGGAGGTTCATCATGTCTGATACAATTTATGAACTATTAGGCAAAGAGCAGGCAGACAACCTGCTCAATCATAAGTGTACTACTATTGGCAAGGAGAGATTAAAGATTCCGTCTCCTGATTTTATTGATCAGGTGTTCATCGACTCAGATAGGTCACCAAATGTCTTAAGGAATCTGCAGTCGGTTTTCAGCCACGGCCGGACCAAGGATACTGGCTATCTTTCCATACTCCCTGTTGACCAGGGGATCGAGCACTCTGGAGGCGCATCTTTTGCCCCCAATCCAGACTACTTTGATCCGGAAAACATCGTAAAACTTGCTATTGAGGCAGGATGCAATGCAGTTACCTCAACCCTTGGTGTGCTCGGTGCTGTGAGCAGAAAATATGCTCATAAAATCCCCTTTATTGTTAAGTTCAATCACAATGAATTGCTGACCTACCCCAATACGTATGACCAGATCTTCTTTGCTCAGGTTGAGCAGGCGTTTGATTTGGGTGCGGTAGGTGCAGGGGCTACCATTTACTATGGATCGGAAGAGTCGAATAGGCAGATAACAGAGGTCAGCGAGGCATTTAAGATGGCCCATGAGCTTGGGATGTTTACTGTTTTGTGGTGCTACCTCAGGAATAACGCCTTTAAAAAGGACGGTGTTGACTATCATGTGAGCGCTGACCTTACTGGTCAGGCGAACCATCTTGGCGCTACGATTGAGGCTGATATCATAAAGCAGAAGCTCCCAGAAAATAATGGCGGGTTCAAGGCCTTGAACTTTGGTAAGACCCATGAAAAGGTGTATACAGAACTTACCTCTGATCACCCTATTGATCTGGTCAGGTATCAGGTAGCTAATAATTACATGGGGAGGGTCGGCCTTATAAACTCAGGTGGCGCTTCAGGCAAAAACGATCTTGCCGATGCAGTCCAGACAGCGATCATTAACAAAAGAGGTGGTGGAATGGGCCTGATAACAGGAAGAAAGACATTTCAGAAACCACTGAAGCAGGGGGTAGAGATATTTCATGCCATCCAGGATGTTTATCTGGATAAAGAGATAACCATTGCCTGAGGTATACATGTCAGTGGTTAGTGGTCAGTAGTTAGTTGTATTTATAAACGCTTCTACGAAACGAAACATGGACCAGTGAGAGTCAAAGTACTGCAAACTTGGGTAAAGAGCTACGGGTTCTATGTTAACAGGCTGTTGCCGAAATCCCTTTTCCCTTAGTCTAAAACGTTTTCTGATAAATCTAGAGCTCGCTCCAGGCGATGTCAAAACTCGCCTTTAGGGCTCAAACAGTTGACATCGCTTATCTTCCGCTTCGCCAAGATTTGTTCGCAAAAAACGTTTTAATGACCGCTCAAAGGGATTTCCGTTTGGGCAACAGCCCGTTAAGAACTGAGATCCAGGGCATGAAATGGGAACAGATGTAAATCACAACAAAGAAATCCACGGACCACTGACAAAATTCAACGGACAATACGTTAGGGCCAGTGATTGGCGAGCAGTTCAGCCAACTTGAGTACGGTATTGGCATAGTAGTCACTTTGGTTATAGTTGCGGATGATCTTTTTTTTCTGTCTGTAGGTATAATCCTCTCTCCATTTATGGGCCTGAAGATAGGAGGCAACACTGGTAATGGCATCTTCGTGTTGAAAAAGATCGATTTTGCCATCACCGTTCCCATCAAATCCGTACCTTTTGATATTGGAGGGAAGGAATTGAGGCAGCCCAATAGCACCCTCTATTGAGCCCTTTACCAGGAAGGGGTCCATACCCTGATGTTTGGAATAGATGAGAAGGGCCTTCAGCTCAGGGTAGGCCCTTGCACTTTTTTGTTCAAGCCTTTTTCTAACCCTTTGGGGAGTCAGGTTTGATTTTTCCTTCACGGGGATGTAGTCATAAATCTGTCGATAAATCTCTGGTTCCAAAGAGAGTGCCTGCGTTACCAGAATGTTAACGGTTCCAAATTTGCCCATGTACCTTCCGCATGAAGTCTCGACAGAAAGGATGGCTACTACCACCGGCGCGGAGACCCCAAAATGCCTCTCCATGTTCTCAAGGCTCCTACGGTGGGTTTTCAGATAAGAAATAGTCCTGTCTACGGAGTACCTCTCCAGAAACTGGGCATAGTTAAGGCTGGCTTCCTTTCTAGTAAGGCTCTTAGCGATTGCTTGGGGCATCAGCTTGAGCTCTGGCCGTGAAAAAAGATCCTGGAGATGTTGCTCATCGAGACCATCCATGTGCAGGCGTTCCACCAATTTGTTGACAGCCGGATGCATATCCTTTCCAAAGATGGGATTGACAAGGACTAGATGGATCGCCAACATGCACATAAAGGCAAAAAATCGGATTAAACATTTCATCAATGTATTCCCGGTAACAGGTAGCCGTTGGTTTTGAGTCCCAGTGAGATTACCAAATTCAACCCGTATGTTCAATAGCTATCACGCTGAGCGGAGGGATTACCATGGAATGTAAAAAGGAAGAGAATATCGAGAAATGTAACTGCACCTATGAGCCGTGTTCGAGGAAGGGCATGTGCTGCGAGTGTATCGCATACCATCTCAGAATGAGGGAGCTGCCAGCATGCTGTTTTCCCAATGATGTCGAGGCTACCTTTGACAGGTCCTTTGAATGCTTTTCCAGATTGGTTCAAGGGGGAAAGATCTAATGCATATCACACATCACCCTAGAGAATCTCTATCTCCTCTAACAAGCGCCTTTTTCTCTCTAGGGGTAAGCCATTTTTCGTGGCCTTTTGGACAATATCTTTGCCCAGTAAAGCGGCACCAACAGCCCCGGTGATAAGAGGTTCGGGAGGAACCAGCGTGGCATAACCCAATTTGTCGGAAAGCGCCTTAACCAGGCCGGCATTTTTGGCTCCTCCGCCTGTAATAACAACCTCATTTGCCACCTTCAATCTCTTGACCATCCGCGAGATCCTGCTAGCCAGTGATTCGAGGATGCCAGCGACCAAATCGTTGAGAGGAACCCCTTCCGCTAACCGGGCTACTACCTCCTGTTTGGCGAATACGGTGCAAATGCTGCTTATACTTGCAGGTTGTTTGCTACCCAATGCGGTTTTGTCTAGGTTTTCCAAGGCGATTCCCAGTGCATCGGCAATCACCTCCAAGAACCTACCGGTACCAGCGGCACACTTGTCATTCATGACGAAATCTGTAGGTCTACCATCATCTATTGTTATCCCCTTGCTGTCTTGCCCTCCAATGTCAATAATTGTCCTGCATCTGGGGAAAAGGTGCGCAACCCCTTTGGCATGACAACTAATTTCTGTTACGTGCTTGTCGGCAAAGGGCACATTGATCCTTCCATATCCGGTAGCCACCAGGTAGGTGATTACGTCAAAGGGGAGATCGATCTGACGTAGGGCACTGTCCATTACATTGTTGGCCAGTCTTCGCTGCTCTGGTCCTGTAGGCCCTATGATGGAGGAAATGATTCCGTCATTCATGATCACCACCTTGGTCATGGTAGAGCCTATGTCAATGCCTGCAAAGTAGTCGGACATATTATCGGGTTGCCGTAGTTCCGCTGCCCTCTCCGAGGTATTCTCGTCTCGACTGAGACTGAATCACATGGTGAAACTGGCCCAGCCCTTGCAGAACATCACTTATAGAGGGCTGCAGCTGTCTTCGCTTGCTCCAATGTCTCAATAAAGGCATCTATCCTATTTCGAGTATCTACCTCGGAATAGGAGCTTATGTCTATGATATCGCTTTCCAAAATCAGGGAAGGGAGTTCTCGCTTTTCCTCTTTCTTCTTTCCATCTTGCCCCAGTATCAAGACGGGGATCGGCTTGTATATCTTCCTCAACTGGTTTAGTTGCCAGATCAAGCCAAGATGAAAAGTTCTGCATGAGAATGCCTCATGCATGACAATACCATCAATCTGGTAGTCCTCAATATACTGTATGAGACGTTCCACATCCGGCTCTGAACCGGGCCTCTTTCTTGCCTTATCATACCAGTAGGTCCAGTATCTAATCCATCTCCAGGCAAGTCGTTCAATAGGGTCATTTGTTTCAGGTATGTCTAATCTATAAATGGGTTCGATCATGCGATATGTTGTCTCAACCGGAAAAACAGCCCCTTTGCTATTAAAATAGTTAAAATCGGTCAGGGCAAACCATGAGGGTAAACCTCCGCCCCAGAGTAATCTATATTTCTCATCCTTAACAACACCTTCTTTTCTGGCAATCTTATCCTTGAGCTCCCTATTTAAATCTAAATAAAAGTCATACGCTTCCTGGGTGCCCATCATAAAGACCATAGGCACCATGGTATTCATGGCATCCCCTGTGCCCATTGGTGTGGGTACAGCCCTTCTGAGCTCATATGTCTCCCAGATCAGATTCCAGGTTCTCTCGCTCAAATCAACGAGCTCACTGAGCCGATCGTAGTCCATCTTTTTTCCCGTTTGCTCTTCCAGGAATTTCACCAACCCCCGTAATTCCGCTACAATATACTTAATGTAATAGTCCTGAACGTCGGCAACCTCGATATCATCCTCATAAAGGGGATAGGGAAGACCTACATCATAGATAGGAACGTCGGGCATATATTGCTGAGCTGCCTGGTACCACTTGTTTCTGGGGTCACACAAGATCTGGCCGCTCGAGAGCATAAAATCAGGCCGTGCTTGTCCTCCCCATGGGGAATCGGGAGGCATTTCGCCCAATTCCTCCCTCCACTGGTCAAAACCGAGTCCACAGAGGGCATAGGTGCAAAGAGAACGTGAAAAGTTTTGGGATTCTGCCCTTTCCAGAAATCTTTCGGCATCTCTCTTTGCCCCGCACACACCCGCATAATTTTCGGTCCAGACCGGCACCACATCCATAGCCCTTATTATCTCATCGTAGCTACAAACTATAAATGAATAGGCAAGTTTCTTCCCTTCTTCCTTTGCCTTTACAGTACCACCGATGGCTGCCTTTACCATAGCACCGATGGAGCTGGCGGCCTCGGTTGCGGTTCTTCTCTTCTTTCTCTCTTGCCTTTTTCCTTCTTCAGCCATCTGTAAAACCTCCCTATCGTTCACCGTTAACGGTTTCCCCATTCCCATGGACTACTGACAACGGACAACTGACATTATTCTATCATTTCAAGAAACGCCTGGATCCTCGTTCGTAATCGACCAATTGTGCCTGCCGAGTATTCATCCTCTAAATACAGAACTGGCATGTTGAGAGAATCGAGGTATGCTTTCCGTGCAGGGACCTCAAACCCAAAAGGGTCACAATACTTATACACATAGAGGATAATACCATCAACCTTGAATTCCTTACCCAGGGAGCCAATATCACCAAATCGTGCCGAAAGGTCTTTCTCATAGGCTCCCTCCGCCTTTTCCCTATACGTCCGGGGGCAATTTATCTTATCCAGATACCGGCGTGCGAGCGCATCGAGGGGATCACCCCCAACGTCCGTGTGAGGCAAGTAGTCTCTGGTGCCGATACACAGGCTATCGACAACCACATTGGCTCCACTATCCTCAATGAGCTTAACAAAGTCAATGTTATCTATGCAGGCACCGTCAACCATTATGCGAGGTGCCTTGCGTACCGGGGGTTCCTTTCTCTGTGTCAGTTCTTCTAGAACCTCCGCAAATAACTCATTCGATTCAGTAACCGGAAGGCTCATTCCAACGGTCAGTATCTTCGACATCTCTGTTCCTGAGATAAGCGGCGGATCTGACTTGCGCATGTCATAGAGGGCTTTTGCCTTGTCTCTGTTTTTATTGTACAAATCAATGGCCTCAATAAGGTCACTGTCCGCAATCTCTTTATGAGCGAATCTTCCAAGGCTTTTTCTAAATGTCTCTAACTCTCCCCTAAAGAAATCCATAGAGGGACCTCTAACTGTGTGAGGAAGATTAATAAAATGGGAATAAGGTAAATCCAGTGAATACCTCCATACACTATAAGTTCTTGTAATGCTGTCACAGGCGTGAGGTAGAACAAGACCCTCACAAAAATCGTATCTCCCCTTTAATGAAACATCAAAGCAACTCCGCACAAAAGGGCATGCTATGGTTTCCAGCTGTGTATCACCTTTTGTGATAGGCTCATTGACATCCCCGCTTATTCTGAAAGGTACAAATCCAGCTGCCGAAATAATCTCCACTGGAACAAGCGAGCAAAGATAGGCAATTATCTTCTGACCCTGACTCTTCAGTTCTTTTGCCCTCAGCCCATAGTTCTGATAATATTTTTCAACCTTAGACAAGATGTCACTATTCTGTTCATTCATTGCCCCTATCTCCTCTTGAATTGTACTGATACAGTTACTGCCTCTTAGGATGTGGCTATTTTATAGCTACAAAGTAATTAAAATAATTCACGTTGTCAATATATTCTCCTCATGTTCACGGTTCCTTCTTCCCAAGACAGTAGCCGAATTTCACTTTGCAAATCAAGCGAGAGCGAAAGAGTGTAAATCCGGCCACTATTCTCAGAGTTTCCTTTGGGGTTCCAGGTGTCTACATAACCCAAGATCTGGGTTCGGACCTCCCTTGAATCCTCTAAGGTGGCTTGGCCCGACCCCCAGGGAGTGACCTAATTGAATTTGAGAAATAGGTCTATAAATTCAAATTTGGATACATCAAACAATCCCCCATCGCTTATCTTTATCTCTGGAATAACTAGCAAGGCCACAGCTGGAAGAAAATTTTTAACCTGGATGTCTGCTGGTTAATGGAAAATGACAGGCTACCTGGCGGTGATCTCTCTCTAAAAGTTGTGGGTTCGTAAGCCTGCAAAGGTCTGTGGCCCGAGGGCATCGCGTGGCAAAGGGGCAGCCACCTGGTTCTACCGGATCCGAACCAGGCTGGAAAGAACCATGGGATATTCCGCTTACGCTGTCAATCAGTAGCTGCGTGTAGCGATGGTAAGGGCTAGATAAAATGAGATGAGCCGGGCCAGTTTCCACCAGTCGGCCGGAAAGCATCACTCCGATGCGGTCGCCAATCTTTCGAGCCAGGCCGATATCATGGGTGACGAAGAACATTGTCAGACCCATCTCGATCTGAAGATCCAGAAGCAATTTCAGCACTTTGGCCTGTACGCTTGGATCGAGGGAGCTGGTGGGCTCGTCTGCCACAAGAAAAGAGGGACCCAGAACCAAAGCACGGGCCAGGCACACCCTCTGTATTGCCCCCATATTCAGCTCATGGGCATAACGGCCCAGAAAGGCGGGATCAGTTGAGAGATGGACATCGGCTAGGGCTTTGGTCACACGAGTATGCATCTCTTCCCTGCTCTGAGATAGGCCGTGGATCTTAAGAGCCTCGGCAACAATATCAAAAACAGAAAAGCGATGGCTGACGGACTCAGCCGGGTTTTGATAGATCACACCTACCTGAGTAGCCAGGGATGGGTAACCCTTATGCATCCATTCGTCCATGTCCCGCCCATCAAAAACCCTGCTACCACTCTCAGGCTTAATTACCCCGGCAGCGATCATGGCCAGGGTGGTTTTTCCCGAGCCGGTCTCTCCCACCAAGCAGAAAACTTCGCCGCATTTGATTGTTAGGTCCATTGCATTAATGGCAACGGTATTCTCGTATTTCTTGCTTACGCCCTTGAGTTCAAGGAGATTGGCAATTCCATGGCGTATACAGCGAACCGTGTGGTCGCCGATCGCCTCCAGATCTACTTTTTCAGTTCGACATCTCTCGATGGTCTGGGTGCATCGGTTCTGGAATAGACAACCGGTCGGCGGTGCATGACCATCCTTGTGGCTTGAGAGGGGAACCTGGATATGGGAATGCCGGTAGCCGGCCTCATCATTGTGGCCGTGTTGATGGACAAAGCGGTAGAAGGCGTCGCCACGGATACCGCCAAGATCCCTGGTGGTGTTCATGGCAGGATAGGACCGCCCCAGGGCAAGCGTATAGGGGTGGAGGGGCTGGGTAAAAATATCCCTGGCCGGCATTGTCTCCATAATCTGTCCAAGGTAAAGAAAGGCCACCGTTTCGGCCACATGGACGACCAGTTCCAGATCATGGGTGATCAAAAGTATGGCCTTACCCCTCTCCTTGGCCCGATTTATGCTGCCGGTCACAAAAGACTTACTCAAGGCATCTAATGCGGAGGTCGGCTCATCTAAAATAATTAGCTCCGGATCCAGGATCATGGCCATAGCTAATAAGGCCCGCTGAGCCTCTCCACCACTGAGTTGATGGGGATAGCGAGAGTGATATCCTTCTTTGAGTCCCATTTGAACCAGGGCCTCACCGGCCAATGCATGGGCTTCGCGCCGGCTTAATGACCGATGCTGGATCAAGGGCTCGGCAACCTGATTGATAATCTGATGTACCGGGTTTAGATTGGCCGCGCCGTGCTGAAAGACCATGCCAATTCTCTCCCACCGAATCTCGTTCAGTAATGATTCCCCCAGCTGATCGATTCGTTGGCGGTCGAGCTTTATTTGACCTTGCCTAGCTGCGTTTGATGGCAACAATCCCATACAGGCCTTGGCAACTGTGGTCTTACCAGAGCCAGACTCTCCTACCAAAGCCAAACATTTTCCCGGAGCAACTGTAAGACTCACATCCTCTAGGGCCTGTACACAGTGGATTCCGTCCTGGTAAATAACATTTAAGTCTTTTATCTCAAGACTCATATAGCCCTCCACGGCAACTCGGACAGGCCGAAACAAAAGATAGGCAAAAAAATCGAATATTGCTGACTGACTATCGATGATTTATAAAAGTCGCTTTGTTCCACTGTTTCCATTGCACAATTACTTTTACATTGGATGAAATTTTTAAATTTCCAATTGTCAATCAAAAATCTTCAATCAATTGAATATTGAGGAATACTAGCAATAAAGATATTCCACTATCAAAAACATGCAACTAATTATTAGGCGCCTAAGGCATCTTTGAGCCGCGAGTCCAGAACCCTCTCAAGGCTTATGGCCAAAAATGTGACAGTCATAATCAATAGAGATAAACAGACAATTGGTGGCAGTAGCCAGTTCCACCAGATGTCCATGTAGTAATACTTCAGGGCGTAGCCAATCATCATGCCCAATGACTTGCGGCTGGGGTCGAAAAGCCCTAAGAAAGCCAGGGCCGCTTCCATGAACATAGCAATCCTGGCCTTGGCAGCAAAGCCAACGAGATATAGCGGAAACATCTCAGGCATCAGGTGCCGGCGGATTATGTACCAGTTTCCTCCGCCAATCTGCGCTGCTGCCCTGACGTGGAGGCTCTCCCTCAGAGTTAGGGTCTGTGCCCTTATAGCCTTGCTGATGCTCGGCCACATCAGGCCAGATAGAATCAAAGCTAGAAGCCAGGGCGATGGCCTGAAAAGCGCAGCAGTAAGGATAAGGATCATGATGGCTGGAATCGCCAACAAGACATCGGCTATGCGCATGAGAATCATGTCCACAAAACCCCGGAACCAGCCGGCAGCGAGACCTATCATAACTCCTAACCCTAAGGCAACCAGACCGCTAAGTAAGCCAAATGCAAAAGTATTTCGGACAGCAAAGAGAAGTTCAGAGAAGATGTCTTGGCCCCCATCGTTAGTGCCCAGGAAATGCCTGGCTGAAGGGGGTGAGATCGGTGTAAAAGAGATGTCCCAGGGATCAAATGGCGCCAGCGGCGGACCGAGCAGGGTCATAGCGGTAAAGAGCAGCGCTAATGTAAAGCCAATCACGAACCAGGGATTCCTAAAGAGTGTTTGACGAATATCAATGTGCATTTGCAATCCTGGGGTCAATCATCCGGTAAACTACCTCCAGGCCCAAAATAATCATCAAGACCATCAGAGAGGAGACCAAAACGATGGCCTGGATCACAGGCACGTCCCGGACCTGGATGGCATTAAACAGGACGGTACCCAGGCCCGGATAGGAGAAGATAGTCTCCACGACCAGTGCGCCGGTGACCATAAAGGCTAAACGCAGGCCAAAGCGTGTCACTAAAGGCAGCAGGGCGTTTCTGGCGGCATGGCCATACCTTACCCTCCTGGCACACAGGCCTTTTGCCCTCGCCGTAGTCACGAAGGGCGCCTTTATGACCATCATCATACTGTTGCGTGTCAGGAGAAAATTGCCGGGGAAATAGGCAAGAACCAGTGTAGCCAGGGGCAAGGCTAAGTGGTGGCCTACATCTGCAAACCATGCATATAGGGATAGCTCAGCGTAGGCCGTCTCCCCCCCGGCCGCTGGAAACCACTGCAATTTGAGGGCGAACACCACCAGCAGGATAACACCAGTACTGATCTCGGGAATCCCTTCTATAATGGTCATGCCGCCCACCATGCCTTTCTCCAATCGGCTATTAGGCCGCCAGGCTGCCTCCACCCCGCTCACAAATCCGATAATCATGGATATAACGTTTGCTGTGCCCAGTAACAGCAAGGTCCATGGTAATGCACTGAAAAAAAGAGTTGAAATAGGGGTCAAAAAGGCATAGGAAAACCCCCAGTCTAACCGGAACAGCTTGACCAAATAATGGCCAAAACCCGGTTCTTCGGTGTAGTAAGCCCTGAGCGCAGCCTCCTGTTCCGCTGTGAGGGTCACGTTAGAGCTTGAGTACATGGTTGTGACAAAATCGCCCGGCAGGAGACGTGGCAATGAATAACTAAGATAGATCATGGCCAAGGCGGCCAGGCCAAAGGTGATAACAAGGCCAAGTCTGCTTGGCACTGAACGCCTTAAATTGGAAATCATACTTACTCTACCTTCCCATTGAATTCAGAATTCACTTCACACTCCAGCAATGTTGGAGGAAACATACAATTGCCAAAGTCTTTGTTTCTCTGATTCAATAGCCCATTACTCCAGAAAAACAAAAAAATGGGCCTTTGCTCTCCTTTTATCTAACCAGAGACATCTTGTTCTGGGCGATGGGGATGCCTAAGGAAATCCCGCCTTTTGTATAATACCACCTGATGCCCTTTTTGGGGTTGTAGGCGGCCATGGAAGTCGGATAGTAAAGGGAGATTGCCGGCAGCTCGTCGGCATATATCTCCTGTATCTTGTAGACTAAGGCCTTGCGCTTGGCCGTATCCATCTCGGCAATCTGAAGTCTAAGAAGCCTGATCAGCTGCTTGTTTTCCCCAAATCGTGCTGAGTTGACCGAACCCGTGAACTTAGGATTGATCATCCTGTTGAGTATTCTGGCATCACCTAAAAGCCCGCCGTGGCCGGAGATGGCCAGATCAAAGTCCCACTTCTTGACCCGTCCATCTGTGGTTGCCTGCTCTAAATTAACCAGATTAACATGGATGCCCACCGCCTCTAATTGTCGCTTGATCACCTCGCCATCCCGGTCTGCGACGCTTTCCCCTGCCTCAGTGATGTTTGAGGCCATGATCCCTACTTTCAGGGGCTCCCCGTCCTTGGCATAGAAGCCATCCGAACCTTTGACATAACCCAGGGTCTCCAGAATCTGGCGGGCCTTGGCCGGATTGTGGGCGTAGGTTGGTGTGTTTGGGTTGTAGAACTCATGATCCGGTGAGAGTAGTCCAAAGGAGGCCCTCGAACCGAAGCCTCGGTGAGCCTTGTCGATGATCTCCCGCTGATTAATTGCATGGGCCAGGGCCTGACGGAAGCGCCTGTTATTGAAAGGCGGCTTCTTATGATTGATCATCAGCTTCTTGTTCCAGCCCCGGAGATTTTTGATTATAACCATGCCTTTTTTTTCTAGGGGCTTGGCCATGTCAGGTTTTATGTTAGCCAGATCGACCTCGCCTGTGGATAGGCTCATGAGCGGTTTGCCCGCCTTGACATATATGAGCCGTTCTGCCTTGGGAATGCCGTGATAATAGTCTTTAAATGCCTTATAAAGATAGGTTCCTTTGGCCTTGTTGAAATCGATAAATTTATAAGGTCCACATCCAATAAATGCCTTGGGATCGCTGTATTTACGTGGGTCGGCCACATTCTGCCAGATGTGCCTGGGAAGAATAGGCATAGTTCCTCCCACATAGGCAAGGAAGGGGGCATATGGCTTGGTCAGCGTTATGACCACACTGTTTTTTCCCATGACCTCGGCCCCGGATACAGACTCCACTGGAACAAATCCGTAAGGATGTTTCTTGAAATAGTCGATGGTAAAGACCACGTCCTCGGCGCTAAAGGCCCTGCCGTCGTGCCACTTGACACCTTCCCGGAGTTCGAAGGTGAAGCTCAGCAATTTTGGATTGTAGGTCCATTTTTTGGCCAGGGCAGGGATATACCCCTTATCATCTTTCCATACCAGGGTATCAAAAACCCAGCTCATGCGGATGTAGCCCGGTCCCCGTGGATAGTGACGATAGGGATTGGGATATCCCCAATCGCCCTTGCTGTCGGCGATACGGATCTCCTTGATTCTGGTCTGGGCCGCATGGCCAGTTGTTCCCATAAATGCGACCATAATAACCAATAGTAGGAAAGATTTGCATATCATTTTTGTGCACAGTTTCATAACAGTCTCCCCCCTTAGTTAAAGATATAGAATATCATCCTCGATCTACAGACCTGTGGGAGCCTTCATTGCTTCTATACATGGTTATATTACCAGTTTTCCAACCCAGCCTTCATGACCAGAATTATATTAAGTTATGCCACAGATCTTTACACATACATGCAGTTAAGAATTTTTATTTCTTAATCCAAAAAATCTGCGCACGCGGCGCAAGCGCCTGCGCTGCGCGTTAATCTGCAGCCAAAATGGCATTTCCTATTAAATTAGAATACCTATTCTGCAAGGGGCTGATAATCATTATCCAAACAATCCTTACACACATAGTGGCCATCGATTTCAGACAATTTTGATACCATCGTAGGCTCGCCACAACGCTCACACATCTTTGAGGGTTCTATCATCGCTTTTGGCGGTATTGCGATATGAGCCGCCTTGATTGTGAAAAGATCTTTTAGGGATCCCCCTAAAATGTCATGCGATTTTTTGTGATGAAGCTCCCAAAACTCCTTCCGGTCTTCTTGAGTGGCCTCACCACCGCTTAGTTTTCGAACCAATTCTTGATGTCTTTCAGAGAGTTCAAGGACACCAGCTTTTAATGCCACACGAACCCCTTCTCCGGAGTTTCTGCTCACAACGGTATAGACATGCTTTCCGTAATACTTCAGTATAAGATTACCCTTGCCCAATGTACATCCGGTCAACACCTGCACCGCATCAGTGCCGCAGGCATCTGTTTCCACAGTGGCCACCATTTCCTCATCCATAGCCCGGTTCTCCTCTAGCCAATCTAGTGCTGCCATGGCAGCCCTGTAGCCTATGGCCAGTCCGGGGCAAATATGGCCATGAAAATCTGCGCATTTCTTGAAATCTTCACTTGATAAGATATCCTCGGCTGTCATTTTGTTTTCCTCCTCATATTAATTTTTCCTCTAATGGGGAGATTGTGGATTAGGTTTCAGGGTTCATAAACAAAAAGGCCACGAAATCCTCAGTATCTCTGAGTCTTGAGGCCTTCGTAGCCTTTATCTTTAACTAAAAACTACTGATTAAAGGTCCTTCATGAACCTTAACTTTTATTTGATAACAGCACTCCTTTTTCTTGTCAACCCCCTTTTATGCAGTGGATCTGATCTAGGCTTGACACAAAACCATGAGACCCCTATGTTCATTCCTGCAAAAAGCGAGTTGCTATCATTTGTTATTATTATCTTTTTCTTATCATTTGACAAAACCATCGTCTAATCCATTCTGCATCAAGGATATACTCCACCTTTTTGAACGCCAGTTCATATGAAACATTCACGAAGAAAACAGGTCTATTAACTCAAAGTTTAGGACATCGAACAATCCCCTATCGCTTATCTTTATCTCTGGAATAACTAGCAAGGCCATAAATGAGAGGGTCATGAAAGGGGCTGTGAGCCCTGATCCCAATTCCTTTGCAAATGTGTCGAGTTCTTGATATCTCCTCGCTACCTCCTCATAGGTCAGATCGCTCATGATCCCAACCACCGGCAGGGGCAATGCCTTTTCTCTTTTCTCGGACACCGCGCTGATCCCACCTTGAGACCTAATAATAAGATTCACCGCCCTGGAAATATCGCCATCACTAACTCCCACTGCAACGATATTATGGGAATCGTGGGCCACACTTGAGCCTATTGCCCCCGTTTTGAAACCGAAATTCCTTACAAATCCCACCGAAGGAGGTCCATCCTTATACCTGTTCACTACCGCTATCTTGAGGATATCTCTTAAAGGATCTGAAACCAGATTGCCGCCGACAACCTTCGGCACCTTCTGCACATGGCCTGTGATGAGCTGACCGTCACGAGCCTCGATGACATGTATCTTCCCCCCTCTTTTCCTAACCTTGAAATCACCGGCCCCCTTTTGCCTTGCTCGAAAGACATTTACCCTTTTTTTGGGTGTCTCGGGTATCTTTGTCCTTGCATTGTTCGCAACGAGCCTGCCATCGATCACGGTGTTCAATATCCTGAGGCTTTCAAGATCATCCACTATGAGAAAATCTGCGGGATCTCCGAGCTGAAGCAACCCCACCTCCAGCCCGTAGTGTCTGATGGGGTTCAGGGACGCGATCTTCAAGACATCCATAGGCTCAATACCCCACCCGATAGCCCGTTGTACCAACCGATTAATGTTACCCGTGGTTACGTCATCCGGGTGTTTATCATCGCTACAAAACATGCAGCGATGCGCATGGTGTCTCGCGATGGGAATAAGATCATTGAAATTCTTCGCAGCAGAGCCTTCCCTTATTTGAATCTTCATGCCTAATCTGATCTTCTCCAGTGCCTCTGAATAGGTGACACACTCGTGATCCGTTGAAATGCCAGTACCAATATATCGTTTGAGGGCCTCTCCCCCAAGGCCAGGGGCGTGGCCGTCAATTACCTTGTTGAAGGATTTTGCAAGATCAATCTTGGCTATGAGATCAGGGTCGCCCTCTAAGACCCCTGGCACATTCATCACCTCGCTCAGGCAGACAAATTTATCCATTGTGAGAAGACGGCCCACTTCTCTAACCCCTATCCGTGCCCCTGCAGTTTCCTGATCGGTAGCAGGTACACAGGATGGAGCTCCCCAAAAGAATTTAAACGGCACAGAAGCACCATCATCCATCATATACCGGATCCCATCTATCCCCAGCACATTGGCAATCTCATGGGGATCGCAGATGGCACCAACCGTTCCATGAATTACAGCCAACCTCCCAAATTCAGAAGGGGTAAGCATGCTGCTTTCAACATGAATATGGGAGTCGATGAATCCAGGTATGATATATGTTGGATATACCTTCTCTGATTGAGCTATAATCCTTGCTATTTTCCCGTCGACAATCTCCAGTGTTCCGGGAAAAATCTTCCCATCCACAACATCGACAATGTTTCCAGAAATCCGGCTGATGCACACTGGAACTCTCCCCTCATCGGTCTCATTTATTCACATGTACCAGTTATTGTAGTGGGGATTATTGGCGCCCTGTATATGCTTCTTCGAGATTCTTTGCCTATCGAGGCTCTTGATTCTAAAAGTATTGGGAAGAAATTGTTGAAATTATCCGTCGTAATGACTGAAGACCCTGAATCTAAGATAGATTATGCCACCTCTGCCAAAAGAAACTGGATGTTTGCTCTCGGCCCAATTATGCTCTTTTTCTTATTTATACCAATTCTTGGTTGGATCTTTGATATCCTGCTCGGGATCGCTGTCTTTATCTTGGTTATCATTGAAAT
>JAFDDT010000210.1 GCA_019310725.1 Deltaproteobacteria bacterium
CGTACCCATTTTGATGCTATGCCCGTAAGGGTTCAAGACGCCCCCAGAATGGACGAAATCCTCGTTGCATTAGTAGTTACAGATTCAGGAAGGCCGCTGCCACGGATCGGTGGTCTGAAAAAGGAAGAGGCCAAAAAGGAAGATGGGTTGAGGTAATAATAAATACGCGACTTCCTGTGTGTGAGTGAACACCATTTCAACTTAGGTCGCGCTACAAAATAGCCTCGGGCGGTTATAGTGTCTGAATTGCAATGACTCGTAGAAAAGGTTTGACTTTTGTTTTGGAATCTGGGAGGTTTGGATTAAACATTAACCTTAGACCAAGCCTCCTTCATGTTCAAACCTTTGTCAAACGAGAGAGCTTTTGAAACTATCGCTAAACAGCTTAAGGAAGCTATTTATTCAAGAAAGTTAAAGCCCGGCGATAAACTGCCAACTGAACGAGAACTTGCAAAAATGTTCAGTTCTAGCAGAGCTGCAGTGAGGTCCGCCGTACTAAGCCTGGAGCAATCAGGGCTTTTGAAAATCCAAAAAGGGGCAGGTGGGGGGTTCTTTATTCAGGAGTTGGACTTTAGACCTGTTCGTAACTCTTTGAATGAGCTGCTGAGGTTGGGGAAGGCATCCATCGCTGACCTCGCAGAGGCTAGAAGAGTTCTTGAGCCTGAAGCGGCAAGGCTGGCTGCGAAAAAGGCTACATCGAGTGATATAACGAAAATGGAACAGTCAGTTCTGCACCTGGAACAAAGAATGACTAAGGATTTGCCTCGCCAGGCGAATGACTTTGATTTTCATGTTTGCGTGGCTGAAGGATCCAAGAATCCAATCATTATTACAATCATGCAGTCTTTGATGGATTTACTATTCCAAAGTGTCGGGTCCTATGTATTGGAGCCGGACCAAAACGAAGAAATTATTAAGCAGCATAAAAAAATCCTTGATGCTATCAAGGCGAACGACCCAGAAAAATCTCAGGCATCTGCGCTTGAACATGTGAAAGCAATGAGGGGGTTGTTTAAGCAATATGAGCTAACCGAAAACCATAAATCCAGAGCGAGCAGATAATTCCCATGGAGGAGCTTTCGATAGTCTGTATTGATTCTCGAGCAGGAAACTAGGATTTTTCTTAATATCAGTCAAAGCTGGAAGCAGAATGCAAAAGCACAAAGAAACTGGTAAAGGTTTTTCAGAAACTGGCGATGCAAACCCTCAAATTCGTTTCCATCTCTCAAGTATATAAAACACCAAAGAAACCAAATGATGGGTAATCAAAATCATAAGCGCCACCTTCTACTAAGAATGCAAAACATCACCAAACGGTTTCCCGGGGTGTTAGCGCTTTCAGGGGTCTATTTCGATCTATATCCGGGTGAAGTTCACCTCTTAATTGGAGAGAACGGTGCTGGCAAATCTACCCTGATAAAGATCCTTTCCGGCGTGTATCGACCTGATGAGGGGGATATATTCGTTGAGGGTAAAAGGGTGAACATTCAAAAACCTCACCAGGCAAAAGAGTTAGGAATTTCCACAATTTATCAAGAGTTTGCATTAATTCCACATCTGACGGTAGCTCAAAATATATTCTTGGGAAGAGAGATATCGGCGAATGGAATCCCTTTTTTGATAGACAACAGCAGTATAGACGACAGCTGCCAAATCCTGATGGAACGACTGAAATTGCCTCTAAGGCCAAGAGAATATGTGAGGAATCTGAATACCGCAGAGAAACAGTTGGTCGAAATCGCTCGAGCGCTCTCTACCAAATCAAAGATACTCATAATGGATGAACCTACCTCGACGCTGACTTCAAGAGAAATTGATCGTCTTTTTGATATGGTTATTCAGCTGAAGGAGCAAGGGGTGGGTATTATCAATATATCTCACCGTCTTGAGGAAGCCAAAAGGATAGGAGATCGAGTCACGGTTCTGCGTGACGGAAAACATATCGACACCCTTGCTGTGAAAAAGACGGGTATTGACCACCTCATCAGCCTCATGGTTGGGGAAGAAATTTCCGACAGGTTCCCAAAAGAAAAGACTGAAGAAGGCCCAGAGGTCCTTAAAGTCCGAAACCTCACGAAGCATCCATTTTTTCAGGATATCACATTTTCTTTGCATCAAGGGGAAATTGTCGGTCTTGCAGGTTTATTAGGTTCTGGCAAAGAGAAAATTCTTCGTGCTATTTGTGGTATTGAACGATTCTCAACGGGTTCGATAACCGTAGGTGGAGAGCCTGCAAAAATTTCCTCCTGTCAGGATGCGATCAATTGCGGCATCAGCTATCTCCCGTCGGATAGAAAGGAGGAAGGGATTATATTGAGGATGACCGTGAGGCAAAATGTCACCTTATCATCGTTGAAGAATCATTGCAGACTTGGAATTCTGAGATCAAAGAAAGAGACAAAGGTTGCGCATGAATTCGCGGAAAGGCTGCAGATCAGGATGCCGAGTATTCGAACCCTAGTGGAATATCTAAGTGGAGGAAATCAGCAAAAGGTAATCATTGCAAGGTCTCTCTGCTGCCGATCAAGAATCTTCTTTTTTGATGAACCAACCCAAGGAATCGACGTCGGGGCAAAGGTGGAGATATATCATCTACTAAATGAATTGGTGAGGCAAGGGGCGGCAGTCTTACTTGCATCTTCCGAATTGCCGGAGCTTATGGGAATGTGTGATCGCATTTTTGCCATGTATCATGGGGAGATCATTGGAGAATACAATGCGCAGGAAGTCAGTCAAGAGGAACTGCTAAGGGCGATCTTTGGTAAAGAAAAGCATTCTCGAGATGAGATGCCGGTGCATATGCATCACTGAGGTCGACAATGGGCAAAAATACAGGGAAGAATAGCTCAGGGATATTATTGAATCTTACAAAGAACCTATTCACTGGAATGGGGTTTATTCCTCTACTCATTTTACTGCTTGTAGTGATCACTGCTCTCAATCAGAAGAATTTTGCCACCTTTTCAAATCTTCAGAACATATCGCGACAGTTTTCCCTCTTAGCCCTCATTGCTGTAGGACAAATGTTTCCAATTCTCATAGCCGGCTTAGATCTCTCCCAAGGAGGTGTTATGGGGGCGGTCAGCGTGTTATCCACACTTGCGATGTTGGAGTATGGTGTTATTCCCGGCTGTATTTTGGGTATTTTCATTGGCGGTATGTTCGGGTTGGTGAATGGAACTTTGATCGCTCTTTTCAATATTTCCCCTTTTGTTGTGACGCTTGGAATGATGTCTTTTGCAAGAGGGTTGGCATTGATGATTACAAATGGACAATCCATTTATGGCCTGCCTGACAGTTTTTCATACTTGGGAACCGAGTATATCGGGCCATTCCCCGTACCTTTTATTATCGCAAGCCTTATCTTCTTCATTTCCTATGTAATCCTGCATCGAACTCGTTTTGGTCGCTATATTTATGCAACTGGAGGGAACCAAACAGCGGCCAGGATATCCGGTATTAATGTTAAGCTTATTAAATCATGCGCTTATATGTACTGCGGTCTTTTAACGGGTCTGGCCTCCGTTGTTATCTCTTCTCGCGTTAATTCAGGACAACCCAATTTAGGGACGGGTGCTCCCCTGGAGGCTATTGCTGCCGTCGTCATCGGGGGCGTAAGTTTATTCGGGGGTGAAGGAAAACTGAGGGGGGTGTTCCTGGGGGTTGTTGTATTAAGTCTCATCTCTAACAGTCTTAATATTCTCAATGTGAACAGCTACTTACAGATGATGATCATGGCCATGGTAATCATTCTTGCCGTTATCGTTGACCGCTTTCGATACGCGAAGGATTAAGGATTCGTCTAAATCTCAGACCCGCTCTCTTGAATGAAGAAAGGAGGTGATAGAGGAATTATGCGATGAGGTGTGCCCCTTTTGGGCTAAAAGAAGTGTTTAAAACAGTAAGTCGAATAAAAGGAGGGAAGAGCGATGACAAGAAAAAAAACAACCGTGGTGTGTATTTTCATCCTTGCACTGTTCATTTGCTTTGTCTCTGGCATTGCACGAGCAGAACAGAAAGACCAACCAGTATATCCTGATCCTGAGAAATGGGTAACGCCTACCCCCAACAAGAAGTATACCATTGGCGTGTGTGTTCCGATGATGGGAGCCCCATTTTGGAGAAATACGTCCTATGGAGTATTTAGCCAAGCGGAGAAGTTAAACCTAGCGCTTTTGTATTACGATGCTGGCGGATTCGCGTATTTGGAGAAGCAAATAAAGCAGGTAGAAGACTTGATTGAAAGAAAGGCTGATGCCATCATCATTTGTGCCATCAGCTCTAAAGGCACCATAGAAGTTATGGAAAGGGCTGCTTCAAAGGGTATTGTTGCGATGAATTTTGTATCCAGGACATATAGCGATAAGATTGCTTCGGCGGTCCTGGATGACGACTATAGAATTGGTAGCATTGAAGCAGAATATGTTGGCAAGAAGTTAAACGGTAAAGGAAAAGGGATCATGCTTTCTGGCCCTGCGGGTGTGGACTGGGCTATGAACCGCGCCAAAGGTTTTAGAGAAACCCTAGCCAAGAAATACCCTGGTATTAAGGTCTTAGCAGAAAAATGGTGTGAGCCGAACATTGCTGTCCCTCAGAAAATCATGGATGACTTGCTACTGACCTTCCCCAATATGCAGTTCTGTTATGCTGCAGCTGACGGAATGTCTATGGGTGCGGCCAACGCGGTAAGGGCAGCGAGAAAACTTGGGCAGGTGCTCATCACTACAGCTTCCTTTTCACCTGAGGGAGCTGATTACCTGAAAAAAGGGTATATCAGCATGAATGTGGGTGAAAGCCCGATCTTAGAGGGGTCTTGGGCGATTGATGTGGCTGTTAAGATCCTGAATGGTGAGAAATACCCCAAACTTGTCTATGTTCCCAATCCACCGTTCACAAAGGAGAATATGGATAAACCTGAATTCACCAAGTATATTAAGTACCAATGGGCTCCCAAAGGTTGGAGGGTTCCGTCATTTTAATCTCTTGAGGTGAGAGACCCTTTCAGACCAGAAGGGGTTTCTCACCTGCTTTTTAGAGGAGAATCGTAGGATGCACGCATATTTTTATGATACCAAGAAGGAGCTTCCTGCGGAATTCGGCGATTATTTAGTAGTGTCAGATACCGCAGTGGTGGAACTGGATATGTGCCGTGGGCACTTGGATGAAGGTCCTGATGTCACTTGTCCGTGTCCTCGGGGCAGGGAAATTATCGATCCGATTAACCATTTCAATAATGAAGCGAGAAAGCTCGGCATCCCCGTTATTCATGTACATGTGGTCAATCGAAAGGGCGGAATAGATGATGTCAAAGGAAACAAGGCGGCTTGGCGGCGAGTATTTCCAATGACAGTTGGCCCTATTCCTAATGCAGACATGCACAATATTGAGGGTACGAAATGGTGTGAGTTTGTGGTGAATATAGATGAAAAGGATCTAACTGTTGACACAAAAAAAAGATTAACCGCCTTCTACCCAACCGATCTCGAGTTTCTTTTGAGGAATCTGAAGAAGAATACCATCGTAATTACGGGGATCATGACAGACTGCTGTGTGTTGAGCACCTCATTTGACGGATCCAATAGGGGATTTAACATACTGGTCCCGAGGGATCTCACACGGGGATTTAATCCAGAGATGGAAGATGCAGCACTCAGCATAATCTCACTTCACCTGGGCCTGGTAGTGGATTCTCAGGAACTTATCAACAAATGGGAAGAGAAATCGGTGCTCGGCACGCGAATCGGCAAATGAAAGGTTGAGATTGCTTCAGTGTTAGTAAATTAGAAAGGACAAAGGCACAAGGGAAGAATCTCTGCATAGAAAAGGGTTCATGGAAATAACTGATTTGAAAAACAAAGTGTATAGCACGGTAGGTAAGCCAATTCCAAACATTGACGGTATATTAAGAAGCCCCTATGCCCACGCAAGAATTCTGAACATTGATACTTCAAAAGCGAGAAAGGTTAAAGGCGTAGAAGCTATAATTACCGGGGTTGATACGCCTAAAAGAAAATATGGCGGACTCACCATGTTTCCAGAGACCGTTGATGAATATGGCTTGGCACTGGAGAAGGTTCGATATATCGGCGATGAGATCGCCGCGGTCGCTGCCATTGATGAGGAGACAGCTCAACAGGCCATTAGTCTCATA
>JAFDDT010000211.1 GCA_019310725.1 Deltaproteobacteria bacterium
AAACCCGAAATATTTGGCCACACTCTACTGAAATCAATAGATATTGCTTTGAGGAAATTTCTCCAGCCCTACCATGGTATTGAGTTTGTAAATTTCTGAGGACACTTAAATAGTTGATTTTTGGCTTTCCGCCGCATGGCCTTCAAAGGCTTGCTACTGTGCTTAGAGGAGGCGGGAGCAGTGATTTCTTAAGGATCAAGAAATGAACAATCTCTCTGGTTTGCAGAGCATAAGTGAAGAAAACAAGGCTACTTCTTATCCAAGATTTCCCTGAGCTTTAGAGACAGGCCAGTGACACTGAAGGGTTTCTGGATGAAGGCATTGCACCCTCGTTTCAGTATCTCGGTTGCCTGGCCATTTATGCTGTACCCACTTGAAAGGAGTACCTTGATGCCGGGGTTGATTTTTTTCATTTTATCGTAGGTTTCGCCTCCTCCCATCTCGGGCATGATCATGTCCAGGATAACGATACCAATCTGGTCTTTTTTCTTTCTGTAGATCTCTAGTGCCTTTTTTCCACTGTTGGCTGTTAAGACCTCATATCCCATTTTAGCTAACATCTCCTTGCCAACCTCGAGAATCATGTGCTCATCATCCACAAGAAGGACCCTCTCTTTACCCCTTAGCACCTTCTCAGAAGACTTTTTTTCCTCTACGATTTTTTCTTCCGTGACCGGCAGATAGATGTTAAAGGTGGTCCCTTCGCCTTTCTCACTCAAGACATTTATGTAGCCACCGTGGTTTTTTATGATGCCGTAAGCAGTGGCCAACCCTAGACCCGTTCCTCTGCCCATCTCTTTGGTGGTAAAAAAGGGATCGAATAGCCTTTTCCGAGTTGTCTCATCCATGCCCACGCCGTTGTCGATCACCGACATCTTCACATATTTTCCGGGCTTGATATCAATAGCCCTCACAAATTTGTTATCGAGGGTAACATTTTCTGTCTGCAGATAGAGGTCTCCTCCTGATGGCATGGCTTGCCATGCATTTACATAGAGGTTGAGCAACACCTGTTCGATCTGGGATTGGTCTACTTTAACAGACCAGATGCCCTTCTGATATTTGGTAAAGATCCTTATCTCTTTCTTTGTGGGGGCAAACATACGTGAGGTTTTCTCCATGAGTTCACTGAGATCTGTAGGTTTGATCTCGTATTTTCCACCCCTGGTAAAACCGAGAAGTTGTCTGGTAAGTTCAGCTCCAGTTTGAACAGATTGTTCTATGTTTTTTAATCTCTCATGGTGCGGATCGCTGGAATCAATGTCTAAGAGCATCAATGACGTGTTTCCTTGAATACCCATGAGCAGGTTATTGAAATCGTGTGCCACGCCAGATGCCATCAGCCCCAGTGCACGAAATTTATCTGATTCTGAAAGCTTTTTTTGTAACTGTATTTCGCCTTCCAGCCGTTCTTTCAATTCACTGTAGAGCCGAGCATTCTCGATGGCCATGGCAGCTTGATACGCAAAGATACTCATCAATGCAACATCTTCCTCGGTAAAAGAGGTGCCATCCACCTTGTTCATAACCTCCAGTACACCGATCAGCTTTGTTTTTGCCTTGAGAGGAACGCACACAATCGATTTTGTCTTAAAGCGACTTACCCTATCAACCTCTTTATAGAACCTTTCATCCTTTTTGACATCGGGCACCAAAACAGGTTGACCGTGCTCAACGACCCAGCCTGCTATTCCTTCGCTTGCTGGGATTCGCATATCAGTCAGTTTAGCTGCCTTGGGACCGGTGGGGACACTAAGCACTAATTCCCCCGTCCTCTCATCCAGAAGCATCAGGCTGCTCGCCATTGAATTAGTAACTCGATTGACATACCTCATGATAAGTCCGAGTACCTCAGCGAGATTGAGTGTGGAGTTGACGATAGAACCTATCTCGACAGCGGCTGCCACCTTTTCACTTTTCAGTGACTTATATGCTTCAACCATCTTCTCTTGTTCAAACAAGGCCTCTTCAAGCTGTTCCTTAGTGGCGAACTCCATCTCAACCAATATTTGTCCCAGCAAAGGGGTTGTATCAGTAGCCAGTCGTGCTTCAGAAATGAGACGGGCCCTTTGCAGCTGCTCTGGCAGTGTTTTTTCTTCAAACAGGGTTCTTTGTTTCTCCAGGGCTTCATCGAGCTGTTCGCTGGTAACAAAGCCCATATGAGTCATGATCTCGCCCAGTAACTGTTTGAGTATCATCGGGATCCCCTCCAAGAGGTTTCTTGTTAGAATGACCCAGCCATATATCAATGCAAAGCCACTCTATCTGCCACTGGATGGTGTAATGAAGAAAATGATAACTAGGTTTTAGTCGATGAATATAAGATAAAGTCACGCATGTGTCAATGGAAAGGCAGAGTAACGTCAAAGTCCAGGGTATGCGTGTCTTTTTTTTGGTTTTGAAACTCCCACTCATCTAAACTATGTGAGGCATACTGCAAAAAAAAGACACCCATACCCTGCAATAAGCTTAACAATCAATAGCCTTAGGTTTCACTATGACGTCACCGTGATGACATATGCACCTCCCAAAAAATGCCATAGTTCAAAAATGAGATTTCGGCATCTGTGATCTGGATTTCCGGTGAGGTGTGCGTATGTCGGCTCCTCTCAGATAGATTGGAATGAGCTTGCCTGAGTTATCTGACTCTCCTTTCTGAAGTCTTTTAAGTCCCAGAATGCCAAGGGTTGAGGCCTTAAGGTTCCAGAGATTTGCAGGCGCCATCGCCGTTTTTCCCTTCACCTTGTGTTTCAGGATGGGACCTTGCTCGGAAAGATCATTTCCTATGAAAACTGTTTTTTTGCCAATCATGCCACCAATCTCGCTCGTCTTTATGCAGGTATCTTCCTTCAGCCTCAACAACTGATTAGACGCACCCCATCTAAACAGGGCGGTAAACACCTCACCTTTCCGTGAACCTATCAACGGGCATATATCTTCCTTCAGAAAGGGGAGCTGGCTGGCCATAGCTGCTAAGGTGGGCACGCCAACTATTGGTATGGCGAGTGATTCTGAGAGTCCCTTGGCAACGGACAAACCTATTCTAATGCCAGTAAAGCTTCCTGGTCCCAGGGCAACAATTACACCGTCCAGTTCTTGAGGGTTCAGGCCCACCTTGGTAACCAGGTCGTTAAGGGATGGCATAAGGTTGTTGAAGCGAGTGGACCCGGAGGGAAGGATGTATTCACCGAGTAGAATCTCATTCTTCATTACTGCCAGGCTGTATTGGGTGGTTGAGGTATTTATGGAAAGGATATTCAATTGTCGATTTTCGATTGACTATTTTCTATTGAAGATTTTAAATCTTCAATCTTCACTTACTTGGTGAATATTCGTGCCAGATCATTGTAGAACACAAAGGCCATTAATACTAAAAGAACGAAAATGCCTATTTTTTGAGCCATTTCCCTTTTCTTAATGCTTATGGGCTTCCTAATGATAAGCTCTATCAGCAGGAAGAGGATCATACCACCATCCAAAACTGGGACGGGAAGAAGATTCAAGAGGGCCAGATTTATGCTGATAACAGCCATAAACGGAACAAGGTAGCCTATATTCTCCCTGGCAATGTCACCAGTTAGCTGTCCGATCATGATGGGCCCGCCCAGTGTTTTGAGGGGGACGACGCCCTGAAACAGCTTGACAATCGTCAAAACAGTAAGAGCTGTTACCTCCCAGGTCCTTTCTGCTGCCTTCGCCAGTGCGTGCAAAGGGTTTAGTCTTAGTTTCTCTACGCTCCCGCTGGCCACAATTCCTATGAGGGGTGATTCAATTTCTTCTCCAAAGATGTTCTTAACCTTTTCCATTTCTGGAACAACCGTAGTTGAGACCCTCTGATTCCCTCTGATGATTACCATGGCTAAACCCTTTTCCGAACTCTGTTGGATAAATTTCTTGATATCACTCCATTCATCAATTCTTCTGTCTTCGATATACTCAATGATATCACCTTTGAGGAGTCCGGCCTTATCTGCAGGCGAGTTAGGCCTCACCTGGCCAACTTCGGCGGTCATGACAGGATAACCAGATATCAGATAAAGCCCACAGAAAAGAAGGAAGGCTAAGAGGAAATTAAAGAGAGGACCGGCTGCGGCAATGGCAATCCTATTGAGCACCGGCTGCCCGGAAAAGGATCGATGCGCTTGTTCTGGCGACACTTGCTCCTCATCACTTTCTCCCAACAGTTTAACGTAACCGCCAAGAGGGAAGGCGGAGATTACATACTCGGTTTCTCCTACCTTTTTCCCGATCAGTCTGGGCCCAAACCCCAACGAAAACTTATGAACCATAACCTTGAAGGTCTTGGCAAATAGAAAGTGCCCGAATTCATGGAAACTGATTAAGATGCCAAGCACGACTATAAATGGAATTATATAGTATAAAAAGTTGCTCATAGCGGTTAACTATCCACCATCTGCTTTAAGATTTTTTTGGCCATTGATTGTGCCCACCGATCTGCGTTTAGGGCATGATCGATAGTGTCTATGGGAAAAACCTCGTGCCTTTCCATTGTGTTTTCAATGAGTTGAGGGATTTCCAAGAAACCAATCTTCCCTTGCAAAAAGGCGTTGACAGCTATTTCGTTGGCGCCACTGAGTACGGCTGGCATACTGTGCCCCGTCCTGGCTGCAGTCAGGGCCAGGTCCAAACATCTGAATCTCTTCTTGTCGGGTTCTTCGAAACTCAGTTTTCCGATGCTCAAAAAATCCAAGGATGGCGATTCTCCGTGAAGATGTCTCGGATAGGAGAGGGCGTAGGATATTGGGATCCTCATGTCCGGATAGGCCAGTTGGGCAATAATAGAGCGGTCTGCATACTCAACCATTGAATGGATGATGCTCTGCGGATGGAGAAGGATTTCTATTTGATCTATATCTACATTGAAAAGCCATTTTGCCTCGATTGCCTCAATCCCCTTGTTCATCATCGTTGCTGAGTCTATGGTTATTTTGCGGCCCATTTTCCATTTCGGGTGTTTTAGTGCCTGCTCGGGGGTAACCTCAGATAGGCGGTTGATAGAAAAATCTTTGAACGGTCCGCCAGATCCTGTCAGGATAATTTTTCTGAGATCCTCTCTCATGTGTCCTTGGATAGACTGCTGTATCGCACTGTGTTCACTGTCAATAGGGATTATGTGTGCACCTGTCTCTCGTGATTCGTTCGTCAGCAAAGATCCTGCTATTACCAATGTTTCCTTATTGGCCAAAGCAACATCCTTGCCTGCGGTTATGGCTGAATATGTTGGAAGGAGCCCAGATGATCCGGTCATTGCTGCAATCGCCATATCCACCTCTGAAAGCGTCGATATCTGCACATAGCCTTTCGTTCCGGATAAGATCTCTGTGTTTGCCTGGTTGTTGAGCTTGATTTTAAGCTCCTTGGCAACATCAGTGTTAATCACTGCTGCAAAAGGCGGTTTGAATTCCCTTATCTGTTCAGCAAGGAGATCTATGTTTTTTCCTGCGCCAAGCGCTATTATGCGGTATCGATCCAGATTTCCCCGAATAACCTCGAGCGAATTAATTCCGATATAGCCAGTGGAACCCAGAAGGCATATGTTTTTCAAAGCAAAATAGCTCCTTATTTCGCAATATTTTGGGTTTCTAACCCAATGAAGAAGCCCCTCGCAGCCCAGCAAGCGGGATCTCCGCCATGATTCCGGCGCACAAGTCCGTTTTGCTCCGACAAGTCGCCGAGGCGCCAAAGCCGCTATGGCGACGGTGCGCTGAAGGGTATTCTGGCGAAGGCGAATAAACTTCAGTAGCTCAAATAAAGGTAAAGGACAGGGATCGCAAAGAGTAGGCTATCTATTCTATCGAGTATACCTCCATGGCCTGGCAAGACCGTGCCGCTATCCTTTATATTTGATATTCTTTTGAGCAAGGATTCTG
>JAFDDT010000028.1 GCA_019310725.1 Deltaproteobacteria bacterium
TGGTGCCTGGGGCGGGAATCGAACCCGCACAGCCACTAGGACCGAGGGATTTTAAGTCCCTTGCGTCTACCAATTCCGCCACCCAGGCATTCGGAGTAAGTATATATTATTCAGGCCAGACCCTGTCAAGCCCTAACAGGCTCTTGCCGAAATCCCTTTTCTCTTAGTCTAAAACGTTTTTTGATAAATCTAAGGCTCGCTCCAGGCGATGTCAAAACTCGCCTTTAGGGCTCAAATAGTTGACATCGCTTATCTTCCACTTCGCCAAAATTTTTTGGCAAAAAACGTTTCAATGACCGATCAAAGGGATTTCCTTTTGGGCAACAGCCTGTTTCAAGATGTCAACAAGGATTGAGATGTCTGAGGGTATCCTCGCTGGACTATGTTCCCATTTCCCACGAGGATAGGTATTTCTCTTGTTCAGGGGTGAGAGTATCAATTTCCACGCCCATTGAGGCAAGTTTCAATCGGGCGATTTCCTGGTCAATGGGAACGGGAACAGGATAGACTTTGTTGTCAAGGTTTTTGTGTTCCTTTGATAGGTACTCCATGGACAGGGCCTGGTTTGCAAAGCTCATATCCATAACACTTGAAGGATGTCCCTCTGCAGCAGCCAGATTTATCAGTCTTCCTTCACCGAGGAGATAGACCCTGTGTCCATTCGGCAGGGTGTATTCCTCAACGAATTCCCTCATTTTTCTGTTGGATGTAGATGCCTGCTCGAGCCCGGGAAGGTCAAGCTCCACATTGAAATGTCCTGAATTGGATATGATGGCGCCATCCTTCATATCAAGAAAATGCTCTTTGCGGATTGCATTTTTGTTGCCAGTAAGGGTACAGAAAATGTCGCCGATCTTGGCTGCCTGTGCCATTGGCATGACGTCAAATCCGTCCATGACTGCCTCCAAGGCCTTGAGGGGATCGACCTCGCAGATGATAACCTTGGCACCATGTCCTTTTGCCCTGGTGGCCACACCTCGCCCGCACCATCCATACCCCGAGATAACAAAAGAGCTTCCGGCAAGGAGCCTATTTGTTGCTCTCAGGATCCCATCAACAGTGCTCTGGCCTGTGCCATACCGGTTGTCGAAAAGATGTTTTGTGTTGGCATCATTGACAGAGATAACAGGAAATTGAAGCACCTGATCCTTTTCCATGGATCTGAGACGGATGACACCGGTGGTTGTTTCTTCCGTGCCTCCCATAACATTTGTAATAAGGGTATCCCTGTGCTCTTTGGCCAGAGAAAGGCCCCATTTCCGTATCGCTGGGGAAACCTCATCCCATTTGTCGAGGGCGATAAAGTGCAACGAACTGACCAGGTCGGCACCATCATCCATAGTGAGGTTTGGCATTTTCTTAAGGGCTGACAGGATATGGCTGTAGTAGGTGTCTGTGTCTTCACCCTTTATGGAAAAAACTGGGATTTCATCGTTTGCCACCAGTGAGGCAGCAACGTCATCCTGGGTTGAAAGGGGGTTGGAGGCGCAGAGCACAACAGAGGCACCACCTGCCTTGAGGGTTTGCGCAAGCAGTGCAGTCTCTGTGGTTATATGCAAGCAGGCGGAAATCCTCAGGCCTGAAAGAGGCCTGTCTTGAGAAAACCTTTCTTTGATTGAATTGAGGACAGGCATGCTCTTGCTTGCCCACTCTATTCTCAGTTGGCCTTTGTCTGCAAGGCCTCGGTCTTTGATGTCATAATCCACGTCGTGGTCTCCTATAATTAAATGTATCGGAATTTCTACAACTTACTGAAAATATTGGGGTTTAATAAGGCTTGATATTCATGCCTACTACATGGGGTAATGGAATGATGGAATATTGGAATGTTGATTTTTAAGGAAAAATATTCTTTTATTGACTTTGCTGTCAAGAGGAATCTTTCAATATCCCAATTTCCCATTTCCCAGAAACCCTTTATTCCATCACTCCAGTATTCCAACATTCCAATTGTGAGCGAAGCGAACTAAGTTCTTGATCGGTTTAAACAACTCCCCTTAGTGGCGGCATAAAAAGATTCAGCCGTTACAGGTAAAAAGTGCCTAAAGTGAGCTAAAGTTATAGATAGGATTGCAAATAATCCATTTATTTGAAGCGTTATAAAATATCCCCTAATGAAGGGCTACAAGGAATTAGATGGCACACACAGCATTTCTATTCAAGGCGTCTTTTCGTAAATCCTCAATAAGTTGGGGCAAATTTTACAGGAAAGTAATTTTGGCAACATATTTTAAAGTGTAGGCGTTGGATTTATCGAACCCTTCAATATCGGGCTTGATAAATCAAGCCCCTACAAAACCCGAACTTATTGAGAAGTCACATCTTTTCTTGTATTGCACAGTAACTTTCAATTTTAGGCACTTTAGGCACTTATAACTTTCAGAGATCTATATGGCCTTTTTCAGTCTATGTATGAGATCTGTCTTCTCCCAGGTGAACTCCGCCAGTTCCCGTCCAAAATGTCCATAGCAGGCAGTCTTCTTGTATATTGGCCGCAAGAGGTCCAACTGTTCAATTATGGCGGCGGGCCTTAAATCAAATTCCTTTTCTATTAATCTTGTCATCTCTGCACCGGACACAGCCCCTGTTCCGTAGGTGTCAACCATGAGACTGACGGGTTGCGCCTTACCAATAGTGTAGGCTACCTGGATCTGACACCGTTCGGCCAACCCTGCTGCAACAATATTTTTGGCAAGGTAGCGACACATGTACGATGCGCTCCTATCCACCTTTGATGGGTCCTTTCCGGAGAATGCTCCGCCACCATGATGACCAAACCCTCCATAAGCATCCATGATGATCTTTCTGCCGGTCATGCCACAATCTCCGAGGGGACCACCAGTAACAAAGCGGCCCGTAGTGTTAATAAAGAATTGGGTGTTTTTGTCAAGCATTTCAGGCGGAATAACTGCCTTGATTACCTCTTCAATAATTGCGCCCTTGAGCGTATCGTAATCAACATCAGGGGAGTGTTGCGCTGCGATGACAACGGTGTGCACCGTAGTTGGTTTTGAATCTATATACCTCACGGTGACCTGGGATTTTCCGTCTGGCCTCAGCCATGGCAACTTTCCTGATTTGCGCACGTGAGCAAGCCTCTGAGTAACTTTATGGGCCAGATAAATGGGCATGGGCATGAAAACAGGGGTGTCGGTGCAGGCGTATCCAAACATGAGTCCCTGATCACCAGCCCCCTGCTCTTTGAAAATGCCGGCACCATTAACTCCCTGCGCAATATCAGGTGACTGCTTGTCAATGCTCGTAATAACTGCACAGGTCTCCCAGTCAAAGCCCATAGATGAGTCGTTATATCCTATTTCCTTTATCGTCTCTCTGGCAATTTCCGGCATTTCCACATAGCAGCTCGTGGTTATCTCTCCTGCAATAATTGCCATACCGGTTGTGACCATGGTCTCGCAGGCGACTCTACACTTTTTATCGCAGGCCAAAATTACGTCCAGTATAGCATCGGAGATTTGATCAGCTATCTTGTCTGGATGTCCCTCGGTAACGGACTCGGATGTAAATAAGAAATCAATGTTCATCTTATGTTCCTCTCTCAGTTGAATATTACTATTATGGCGCTACAGTTCTACCCTATCTATGAGAACCAGACAAATCCTAATTGGTACGGGGCCACCCTTTTTTACGCTCTCGGGTCTTACATCTTTTTCGCTCAGGCAGGCTCAAGTTGGGCTCGTTCTAAGCCCCCTCAATGTTCCCTCAAGATAATATTATCGATCAACCGGGCCTTCCCCACTCTTGCGGCCAATGCCAGAAGGCAGGGCTCATCGACTCTTTCAACATCGGTGAGTTTTTCCGGATCACAAATGGTTACATAGTCGATTTCTGTAAAGGGGTGGTTGAGAATCAACTTGCGCACCGAGTTTTTGATCTTGCCGGCGTCTTTTTCACCAGTTGCCACCAGAGCACTGGCTAGATCGAGGCCTTTTTTCAAACTCAATGCTGACACCCTTTCCCCAGCACTCAGATAACTGTTCCTGCTGCTCATGGCAAGACCGTCTTGTTCTCGTACGGTCGGGACCCCGAGGATGTCAATATCCATGTCCAGGTCTCTGACCATCTGTTTAATGACAACAAGCTGTTGATAATCCTTTTGGCCAAAAATAGCCAGGTGCGGTTTGGTAATGTTGAACAGCTTTGCAACCACAGTGGTTACTCCGGCAAAGTGTCCAGGTCTGGATTTCCCACAGAGATATTGAGTAATCTCCTCTACATTGACGGTTGTTTGATAGCGATCAGGATACATTTCATTTGCAGTTGGCATAAACACTGCGTCTACTCCCACAGAGCGGGCCTTTTCGAGGTCGCCCTCCGTATCACTGGGGTATGTTTTATAGTCCTCCTGAGGGCCAAACTGGGTTGGATTGACGAAAAGACTCATTATCAGCCTATCCCCCTTTTGTCTCCCAACCCTCAAGAGTTTCACATGGCCTTCATGGAGAAAACCCATGGTTGGTACAAGGGTGATGAAAGCACCATCCCTTCTCCATTTTTCCGAGGTTTTTTGCATCACCCTTATCTTTTCGATGATTTCCATGGTTCTTTGAGTGCCTAAAGTCAAATAGTTAATGCCTGGATCCGAGGGGAACGTAATATTTCGTTCCCTTTTCCATTTTCTGTATTTCAAGGATAAGATTATCGAAATCGGATGGCACATGAACAAAGTCTATCTCAGAGGCGTTAATCACCAACAGAGGCGTCTCTGTGTAGTGGAAAAAGAATTCGTTGAATGCCTGATTTATCTGGTTCAGGTAGCTAAGATTTATTGATTTTTCATAATCCTGATCCCTCTCTTTGATCCTTTCTTTCAACACATCGGTTCTTGCCTGCAAAAATATTACGAGATCGGGCTTTGCAATCTTAACCTTTAAGAGGTTGAATACCTGTTCGTACAGGCTGAACTCCCTGTCATCCAGGTTTAGCCGTGCAAAGATTCTGTCCTTGTCAAAGAGGAAGTCCGATATGACTACTCTTTTGAAAAGGTCAATTTGATTGATCTGGTCCTGCTTTTGAAAGCGCCTCAAGATGAAGAAGAGTTGCGTCTGAAATGCAAATCTTTTTGGGTCTTTGTAGAAGCTGGCAAGGAATGGATTATCCTCAGCATCTTCTAAGATAGTTCTGCCATGTATCCTTTCAGCTAGCAAGAGGGCTAGGCTGGTTTTGCCCACGCCTAATGGACCTTCAACAACTATATAGTTTTTTTCAAACACCGCCTTGACTCAGTTTACGGATTCAAGTGCTTCATAACACTGAGCTTATTATGTGTCAAGGTATTGTCTGATGTGCTGCTAGGGTAACGTCAAAGTCCAGGGTATGGGTGCCAAAAAAAAAGATGCCCATACCCAAGAATAGGTGGAAAAATCACCAGAGTTATATTTTACAATGACGCGGTGTTCTGATGTGCCGCCAGGGCAGAACTCAACCCGATGTATTCATCGATTGTGAGGGTCTCGGCCCTTCTTTTGGGGTCGATACGGCATTTCTTAAGGGCTTGGTCCAGCGTCTCTCTTGAAACAGGCGCCAGACCCCTTTCAAGGGAGTTAAGGATTGTCTTTCTGCGGTGACTGAAGGCTGCCTTAACAATTCTCTGGAATAGGGGCTCGTCCTCTGCCCGAGATGGATAAGGTTTTTCGAAATCGATCTCTACAACCATGGAATCTACCTTTGGTTTTGGGTAAAAGGCGTCTCTCTTGATTCTCATAAGGGGAGCTACGTGGGCACAGTATTGTGTTATGACACTAAGAGCTCCGTATTCCTTTTTTCTGGGACCAGCAGCCAACCGCTGGGCGAACTCGTATTGAAACATGAGGATTGCGGTTTTGATCCAGTTCCTATTGTCCATGAGTTTTTTCAAGAATGGAGATGAGATATTATAGGGAAGATTGCCCAATATCTTGAGCTTTTGGTTGAACGTATCATAGATCTCCTTTACCGGTAGTTTCAGCATATCCTCAGCAACCAATGTTATTTTCTCCTTTTCTTTCAGGGGCAATCTTTCCTTTAGTAGCGCCATCAGGAATTGATCCTTCTCTACCGCTACCACATGAGAAACATGGGCAAGGATTGGGATCGTTAAGGCTCCCAGACCTGCCCCTACCTCGATAGCCACATCGGTATTAGTAAATCGCGCCTGGGCAATGATCTTATCTGCCGTAGAAGGATCTTTGAGAAAGTGCTGCCCGAGCGTCTTGCGTGGCTTAATGCCCGATTTCGCTAACAGGGCCCTGACGGTGTTCAGGTCTTGATGAGCTTTCTTGATTTGCGCCATGTAATGAAGGCCTTAAGAAAGTAATGAAAGATAAAATAGGATGGTACTGCCCATATGATGCCCAAGGTGAAACCTCCCACAAGGAATGCTGCTGCCACCTTTCCACCGGCACTCAGGATCGCAGTTATCATGTGAAGCGATTCTTCGTTGCGAATCGTTTCTATAACAGGGGATAGAATTTCTGCGTTGCGATCGAATCCCAAGATGAATGAGCCTAGCTCGTAAGCATACCTGTAGACAGGATATATAGTAGCAGGATTGCATATCCAGGTCCCAAGTGCGGCAGTTATCTTGCTTGCACTGAAGGCGAGAGCTAGAGCCACAGCAACAAGGGTATGGAAAGGGATAATAGGCAACATACCGGCAAATATGCCTAGGGCCATACCCAGTGCCAATTTATGGGGATCTCCTCTGAGTCTGGTGAGCCTGAGATAGATGTACCGAAGGCGACGAGTAATTGATTCTTTTATCATTGTTTACGGGTGTTTGTTGGGAGTTTCACCGTAACTCAATAAGTTGAGGTAAATCATATTTGTGACTAATCATTGGATTCCTACTTTCGCAGGAATGACGTATAATTACACTCAATCGTTATTCCCGCCTACGCGGGAATGACAATGAACCACCCCCCAGCCCCGCAAGCGGGATCCCTGCCATGATTCCGGCGGGCAAGTCCGCTTTTCTCCGACAAGTCGCCGACGCGCCAAAGCCGCTATGGCGACGGTGCGCTGCAGGGTATTCTGGCGAAGGCGAATAAAGCATTTCATATCAATCAGACATACTATCCGTCATAGCCCCGAATGGCGGGTATCCAGACGTCAAAAAACCTTTTTACGAATTTATCAAGTCTAATGGTTTCGCAAAAAGTCAAAAAGATCAGGATTTGTAGTAGTGCCCTTAGGGCTAACTAGTGGCAATAATTCGCAATTGCCTGTAAAAAATACTTTTTACAGGCGCATCAAGTTTGATCCACTGGAAATCTTGAACGAGCGTCCAAAGTTAGATCATCACCCTCGCCTCTTGTCCACCTGTGATAACCCGCGACAGCTATCATGGCCCCGTTATCGGTGCAGAATTCAGGACCGGCGATGAAGAGATCAATTCCCTTTTGAGCCATTACGCTCTGTAGTCGAGACCGCAAATAGGTGTTTCTGGCTACTCCCCCTGCGAGCACAACTGAGCTTACCCCAACGCGAGTGGTAGCAGCAACCAGCTTGTCGACGAGGACATCAACGACTGCAGCCTGAAAGGATGCAGCGATATCTGCTATTTTGATCCTATTTTCTTTTAGCTGGTGATCACGCCACTTCCTCAAGTACAGGGCAACAGCAGTCTTGAGACCGCTAAAACTGAAGTCCAGAGAGTCTTTGGTTAAGTAGGCCCTTGGAAAGTCGATGGCATCGGGCCTGCCTGCGGCAGCCAATCTTTCGATTACAGGGCCCCCTGGATACCCTAATTCGAGAAGTTTTGCAATCTTGTCAAATGCCTCTCCTGCTGCATCATCCAGTGTCTGGCCCAGTACCGTGTAGTCCCCGAAACCTCGGACATGGTAGATGTTCGTGTGGCCACCTGATACGGTAAGTGCTACGAAAGGGAAGGGAGGGGATTTCTCTTCCAAGAAGATGGAGAGGATATGCCCTTCCAGATGGTTAATTCCGAGGAGTGGAATAGCGTTAGCGTAGCTAAAGGCCTTAGCGAAATAGATGCCAACGAGGAGTGCCCCGACAAGACCTGGACCCACGGTGACTGCTACTGCATCAATGTCTTTATTGATTAGATGAGCCTTTCTGAGAGACTCTCTGACAACAGGAACAATATTGCGAATATGTTCTCGTGAGGCAAGTTCCGGGACTACCCCTCCGTGATCATGGTGAACAGTAACCTGAGAGTTAACGATATTAGATAACAATCTTTTTCCATCTTCAACTATTGCTGCACACGTGTCATCGCAGGAGGTATCGATACCGAGGATAATCATATCATTCGTTACTCGTTTGTTGTTTGTTCCGGCAACAGACCTGCTCTAATGCATCCCCTCTCAAAACGAGCAACCAGCAACGAGCCAACTACTGTTTTGATTCCTTCCTCTCTCTCAACTGATCTATCCGTTCCACCACCTTTCTGAGATGTTCAGCCATCTGCCCTGCCCGTTGATAGCGCTTATGAACATCCTTTTCCAATGCCTTGTCGAGTATCTTTTCTACAACCGGTGGTATCCTTGGATTAATCTCTCTCACTGAGGGATGCCGTTCATGGGAGATTTGATATAGAAGTGCTGTTACATCCTCGGCAAAGAAGGGCTTTTGTCCAGCCAGCATCTCATACAACACTATTCCCAGTGAGAATATATCTGAACGCCCATCCACCTTTTTTCCATTCACCTGCTCGGGGGACATGTATGAGGGAGTGCCCAGAACAACACCGGTTTTTGTCTTAGATGAGGAAATGATTCTAGCAATGCCGAAATCGGTAACTTTGATTTCATTGGTTTCTTTGAGCAACATGATGTTGGCTGGTTTTATATCGCGGTGAACGACACTCTTCCCATGAGCGTAATCTAGCGCGCTGGCTACCCTGGCAATAACATCAAGCGCGTCCCTGAGGGGAAGCCGGCTTGCCTCGTGGGTATATCGCACCAAATTCTTACCATTCAGGTATTCCATAGCTATATAGGCCAGGTCGTGTTCTTCACCAGCATCGTATATAGCTACGATGTTGGGGTGGTTCAGCCGTCCGGCTGACTCCGCTTCCCTGAAGAAGCGTTGTTTTAGGACACCTAAATCATCTTCTTCAAAGTCGGATAACGGTAATGCCTTTATTGCAACGATCCGGTGTATGGTGGGATCAACTCCCTTGTACACAATGCCCATGGCACCTCTGCCTAACTCGCCGGTGATTTCGTACCTCCCGAGCCTCGGTCTTGTATCCAGGTCTTCGAGTGTTGCCCCAATTTCACCCGGGTGGGCAGTGCGAGCACTAAAGATCATGGTGCTCTCAACCCCTTTCAGTTTTGGTATTCGTTCATTCAGGTCCTTGAAATCGCCATCGCTTTCAACAATCATGTTGTATGCTGCTAGGGCCTTGTTAAACTGCCTCTTTCTTTCATAATCGAGTGCGAGATTGTACAAGAGATCCTTTGATCCAGGCTCATCTATGGGGCATTTCCGAAATTTTTCAAAGGCCAGATCGAGCAATCCTTGTTGCTGGAAAGAAAGGCCAAGGGCCTTGTTCGTTTCGACAGAATCAGCCTCCACCTTTTCTTTGGTTTTTTCAGTGATAAAGAAATTCCTACTGACGATTAAGATATAGCCCAGAACAAGAAGAACGAGCTGAGGTGTGATTTTAAGCCACATGTTTGACCGAAAAAGGAGGATCGTCCCAGCTGTTCCGTAACACAAAAACAGGAGCAAGGTGATAACAGCTCCGGTACCGGCCTTTAGCCTGGGAAGGAAAAATGATATATAAAGCCCGAAAAGAAAAATAATACCGAGCTCAACAAAAAATATCCATTGTGGCCTTACAAAGAAATTGTCTTCAAGGATATTGGAGGTTGCGTTCGCTATTATCTCTACACCGGGTAGGTTGCTCGAAATAGGGGTTACAAATCTGTCCCCGATCCCCGGTGCAGTGGGTCCAACAAGGACAATCTTGTCCCTGAAGACGCTTGTTTGAAATTCTTTGTTCAGAACTTTGCTGAATGGTGTTGTGTGAAAGGCAACCCCAGGGCCTTCATTCCATTTAATGAGGGTTGACATATATGGATCTGAGGCTGGGATCACTTCGGGCCTGGATGGGGTAACCTGAATATCGATTCCCCTTCCCAAGATAAGCCTTACCTGACTGGCATCCAGGCCTTTAAAGACCTTCACAATCGCAAGGGGGAATGATGAAATAACGGTATTGTCCAGATAACCAATGGCATGAATTTGTCTCCTGATGGATCCGTCACTGTCGGGGAAGAGGTTAATATGACCAATGCCTGCGGCTGCATCTGCAAAGGAAGGCAAGAGTGGCATAACCTTGGAGCGCCACATAATGGACTTCATGGACCACTCATCATTGAGGCCGTGAATAACTTTAAAAGAGTTCTTGGCTATATAGTCAGGAACTCCCTGGTCCCTTCCCGCGCTCCTCATGTCAAAGTATATGGGGAGAATTACGTTGCCGGCGTTTTTGAAGGCCTCAGCAAGCTTGGCGTCATTGTCCAGACTAGCTTCTGCCTCTTTCAGTAGTTTAGAAAAGGTCGTAGCCGTCGTGTCTTCAGGAGTTAAATCCAGATCACTATATATCTTGTTCAGCTCTCTGATTGTTTTGAGTCCAGCACTTTCCTCTGGCTCATTAAACATGATATCCAATGCGATGACCTTAGCTCCAGCCATTGCAAGGTTGTTTATCCCTTGGGCAATAATATTTCTCGGCCACGGAAAGCGACCAATCTCAGCCAAGTCCTCATCACTGATAACCACTATCTCAATGTCCGGGTTTCTCTCTGCAGAGGCGCTAATCTTGGAGCGGAGGTCAAATGTTTTTTTCTCTATTACATCCGTAAAATCACCAAACCCGGTCACGAACATTGCAATAAAGAGAAGAGTGAGGATTAAACCAAGAAACCATCCAGGAATACCCTTTTTCAGTGATATCATTCTCCCTCACCATTCTGGATTCCAAGATAAGAGCTTATTTTTGCGTATCGGACTTTTCCTACGCCAGGTAAAGATTTTATTTGCTCCACAGCGGTAAAGGGTCCGTAATTGGATCTATAATGAATAATTCTCTTTGCAAGAGAGGGCCCTATGTAAGGAACAGCTTCCAGTCCTTCCTGACTAGCCGTGTTCAACGATATGGGGATTCCAAGGGTTACCTTATGAAAAGCAGGAATAGGATGAGGTGCAATCTTTATGTGCCCATCCTCCAAACTAACGTGAATACCTGTCCCTTGGGTAAGATGAGGATATGTTTTAAATTTTCTGCCAGTCATTTTTTCTCTATGATCACCCGTGCGATTGATCACCTCTGTTAAAGAAGGCTCCGTGCCAAACACGTAGACACCTCTGTTCTTTACCTCGCCTGTGATCAGGATATAGATCTTGTCTCCGTTCGTGACAGGGCCATGATCTGTCTGAAAAGACAAGAGGCTATCAATTGCCCATGCCAGAACAAGGATGAGACTGAGGATGAAAAGGCCCCATTGGCGACTATTCATCCTTTTGTTTTTCATCAGCCAGTCCAAAGGCCTCGTGCAAGGACCTTACTGCAAGTTCTGTGTATTTTTCTTCTATGACGCAGGAAATCTTTATCTCCGAGGTGCTGATCAAGCTTATATTAATATTTTCTTTTGACAGGGTCTCAAACATCAAAGAGGCAACTCCGGCATGGTTTCTCATGCCCACCCCAACAATAGACACCTTCGCAATGTCCTGATCTCCAAGAACCTCTTCTGCCCCTATTTCTTGAGCAACCTCCCTGAGCAGTTTCAAGGTCTGCTGAAAATCTGTTTTGGGGACCGTAAAGGTCAAATCTGTTATGCCCTCGACACTGGTATTTTGGATAATCATGTCCACCACAATACCGGCCTTGAAAACAGGGTCGAATATCTTAGAGGCAATTCCAGGCCTGTCAGGGACCTTGGTTATGGTCACTCTGGCTTCACTCTTATCATATACCACACCAGAGACCAGCACCTTTTCCATCTCTTTTTCTTCTCCTACTACCATGGTTCCCTCATTTCTTGTGAAAGATGATCTAACATGAACCGGCACATTGAATTTCTTTGCGAATTCAACAGATCTTATGTCCAATACCTTGGCCCCTAAGCTGGCCAATTCCAGCATCTCTTCATGAGATATCCTGTCGATTTTTCGGGCATTGGTGCAGATATTTGGATCAGCTGAGAAAACACCCTCAACATCAGTATATATCTCGCATATATCTGCCTTTAGCGCTGCTGCTAGTGCAACAGCAGTAGTATCTGATCCTCCTCTTCCCAGGGTGGTGATGTTGCTGTTTTCATCAACACCCTGGAATCCAGCCACAGCGACGATCCGGTTTTCATTGAGCTCCGTTAGCAGTCTGTCGGTATCAATATTCTTGATGCGGGCCTTGCCGTATATCTGGTCTGTATGAATACCCGCCTGAAAACCAAGGATGGAGCAGCAATCATAACCCATAGATTTGATTGCAATAGCGAATAAGGATACACTTACTTGCTCGCCGGTAGCCATCAGGACATCTAGTTCTCTCGGGGCTGGGGTTTCTGTGAGCTCTGTAGCAAGCTGGATCAAGGCATCTGTTTGTCCGGCCATTGCCGACAGAACCACCACGAGCCTGTTCCCCTTCTCGCACAATTCGATCACCTGCTCAGCAACCCTTTTGATCTTTTCTATGGACCCTACCGATGTCCCACCATATTTTTGAACAATTAATCCCATAGCTCGTACACTTGTTTGTGGGTTTGAGACTATCTTCTAGATTCAATAATATTTCAAAGGCATGCTATGCACTTTGAAAAGCTCTGCAAGCGCCTTGCGAAAAAGAGTAACCTACCTTCTCCTTTAATGTACGTATGATTTTCTGGGGCCTGGCCCGAGAAGCGGAAAACCCCAGCTCTCTGGTATGTTCATCGACTATGTGTAAGATAACTTCAACTGTGTCGCCTGGAAGCTCCCCTGGCCATCGATCAGCCCATTCTACCACAACTATCCCTTGTTCTGAAAAATATTCATCCAGATCCAGGGCTATAATCTCAGTTCTATCTTTGAGACGATAGAGGTCGATATGAAAGAGTTTATACCTACCGTCATATTCATTGACAAGGGTAAATGTTGGGCTCACTATGGTATTCGGGTTAATCTCAAGGGCCATGGCAACACCCTTGGTGAACCATGTCTTACCGCCACCCAGGTCACCGACTAGTGCGATAATATCACCATCACGTAACTGGGCGCCTAATTGCTGGCCTAACCAAACAGTTTTCTGCACGGAAGTTGTCACATATTTTACGGAGATACTCTTCAAACTCATGGCCCTTTTTGGGCTTCTGCCACACGATTCTCAGGACCAGCCTTTTCAAGCACTACTACCGCTATCCCGTAATCACCATCATCTGAGAGGCTAACATGCCACCAGGTTATTCCCTCCTTGTGACACAGAGAGCTTGCGGCTCCGGCTATCGTGAGGTCTGGCCGACCACTTGGATGATGAAAAACCTCTACATCGCGCCACCTGATACCTTTTCTCATACCCAAACCTATGGCTTTGGAGAAGGCTTCCTTGGCAGCGAAGTGCAGTGCGAAGCGCGAAACCGATTTTGCACTGTGAAAGCAGAAGGTAATCTCCTGGGTGGTGAATACCCTGTGTATGAATCTATTTCCCCATTTATCGATTACTTTTCCCATCCTCGTTATATGTACGAGATCTACCCCGACGCCATAAATCATTTTATGCTAAGACCTTGGTAAAAGGAGCATTTGCTGGTATTGGTTCCCGCGTTTTTTTTGTTCAAAGATGTTGACAAACTCGTAAAAAGTGTTTTGTGAACGAGATTGAGCATTTTGGGAGAAAAGCGCTTGAGATGTTCAGCGTTAGGAAATGCTAACTGTCTGAGGGCATTATACCGAGTTTTAGCTGATACAGTTAAGTGCGCCCAAAATGCTCACGGATAGAGCAAAATCGATTTTTTACGAATGCATCAACATGCTCAGTGCCTTAAAAATAGATGCAACAGACGAGTGACATCACCTAAAATCGGGATACTAGTCTAACCATTTCACGGGTGGCCTGATCCATCCCTACCATCACCGCCCTGGCAATGATACTGTGGCCAATGCTGTATTCCTCTATTTCAGGGATAGATGAAAATCTTTTTACATTAACGTAATTAAGGCCATGTCCGGCATGTATTCTGAGTTTGAGTTTCTTTGCAACCTTTGCTGCCTGAGAGATTTTTTCAAATTCGCTAAGTATCTCTGATTCTGATTTTGCGTCACTGTAGTGGCCTGTGTGGATCTCGATTATATCTGCCCCTGCATTGAAGGACTCCTGGATTTGATCAGGGTTTGGATCAATAAAAAAACTGACAGAGATGCCCACCTCCTTCAAGGTGTTGGTAACTCTTTCATATTCCTCTTTATTGCGAATAACATCGAGGCCACCCTCAGTGGTGAGTTCTTCCCGTTTCTCTGGTACGAGGGTTACCATATCCGGCTTGACGGTAAGGGCAATATCCACCAACTCTTTAACTGCAGCCATTTCCAGATTCAGTGTGGTCTTGACGGTTTTTCTGAGGAGACTCAGATCCCGGTCCTGAATGTGCCGCCGATCTTCTCTCAGATGACAGATGATCCCTTCAGCGCCAGCTAACTCAGCTATACCAGCAGCCAAAACGGGATCAGGCTCATCTATTCCCCTGGCTTCACGGATTGTTGCAACGTGATCAACATTAACAGATAAAATGGCCATTCTTGTTTACCCCTCATCTAATATTTCACGGTTCAGTACTCATGAAAGATTTGAAATTTCCTTGTCACCTAGTCCATGAGAGTCAGAATGCGATCTGTCTCTTCATCCATCCGCCGGGCTTCTTCCTCTGACTTTTCGTGGTCATAACCGAAAAGGTGCAAAAGAGCGTGAACTAAGAGCCTGGTGATAGTCTTATCAAGGGTCTCGCCAAGGCTCTTTGCGTCTCTCATGGCAGCATCCAGGGATATGACAATATCTCCCAGCATCGGTATGTCAAGCCCCATATCGTCGTTGCCTCTCATGGGAAAGGCAAGAACATTGGTGGGGCCCTGTCTCTTGAGAAAACGGTAGTTGAGCTCTGCTATATGTTTATCATCTGTAAAAAGTAAACTCAGCTCACCGTCACGGCATCCCAAGTCTCTTAAGATCCTCGTTAGCTTCATCTTTACCCTTACGGGATCTACCTTTTTCATGGGATGGCGGCACGTTATTTGAATCTCCATTTTCTCTCTTTTGACCTGCTTTACCTTTGGCTATTGGTTCCGGATACTCAACCCGGCCGTGAAAGATACCGCTCAAGGTCTTGGTAAAGCTTTTGGCGATTTGGTTTAGGTCCTTTAATGTCAACTCGCACTCATCAAGCTGTCCGTCTGAGAATACACCATTCATGATCTTCTGCACCATTCCCTGGATTCGTGCAGGGGTAGGATCAACGAGGGTCCTGGATGCGGCCTCGACTGCATCTGCCAGTAATACGAGTGCCACTTCTTTGGTCTGAGGTCTAGGACCAGGATACCTGAAATCTTGCTCTTTTACGGGAGAAGATCTACCTCCCTTTTTCCCACTCTGATCCTTGGCCTTCTCATAGAAATAGGAGATGAGACTCGTACCGTGGTGTTGCTCGATAGTATCTATTATCTCCTTTCCAAGCCTTTGCTGTTTTGCAAGTTCTACCCCGTCTTTGACATGGGAGATGAGAATAAGACTACTCATCGACGGTGCAAGTTTCTCATGCCTGTTTTCACCTCTGGCTTGATTTTCAACAAAATAGAGTGGTTTCTTGATCTTGCCTATGTCGTGGTAATAGGCACTCACCTTTGCCAGGAGGGGATTTGCATGTATACTTTCAGCCGTTGCCTCAACCATGTTGCTCACAACAACACTGTGATGATATGTGCCGGGGGCATTAACCATGAGATCTTTGAGGATCGGCTGATCCAGGCTGGACAGTTCAAGGAGTTTAATGTCTGTTGTAAAGCCAAAGGCCATCTCTATCAAGGGCAAGAAGCCGGTTGCGATAACACCTGCCAGGGCACCTCCCAGAAAACCGGCGATGATGGAAAGGGCGCTGGTTGGAGAATAAAGATTTCCGTACAGGGTCTGAATCAAAAGGGCAAGAGCCATATTTAAAAGACCAACTCTTATGCCCGTTTTTATCAATACCATTCTTTCCCTGCAATTTCTTACCCCGTATGCTGCCAGAAGAGATCCTAAGAGGAAGTAAATCAGAAACTCCACCTTCCCCTCTACAGCAATGGAAGCCAGAATAGAGATGATCAATGAGAAGCCGATTGCCACATCCAGACCCTGAAATATGCAGACCAAGATGGCCCCTAAAGAGATTGGCAAGGCAAAGAGAAGAACCTGAGCAGTGAAAAAAGGGAAACCCCGGGCTACCTCTTCAGCCACTACATTGTACAAGAGCACAACCAAAAATATGAACAGGAGGGCTACACTCAGGAAGGTCAGGTTTCTGGTATTTTCTTTGAAGACGTTGGGCCTCTTGAGCACTATCAGGTAACTCAAGGCCAACATGATCCCAATCATGAGTGTCGTGCTGAGGGCCATCCCTGGGATAAGGGTGTTTCTGGTTAATTGGGCCTGTGTCTCCAGTTTCAAGAGGTGCGTTGGGTTTATTTTTTCTCCCTCCCTGACAATCATCTCACCCTTTTTAACTTGGAAATAGATAGGTTTTACCGAATTTTTGGCCTCTTCTTTTCGGAGCTCTGTCTCCCGTTTGTTGAAGGTTATGTTAGGCCTAATAAGCAATTGCCCAAACCGCTCGATACTTGCAGCAGTGTCTAATTCGGTTTCCTGAGTTAGACTTTGGTCTATTATCTGACTGATGTGTTGGCGGGCACTCTCAGGATCATAGAAACGACCAAGATCATCTACCTTGAGCTCTGTTTGGGAATCAATATCCCTGAGAATTATCCCTTTTCCCTTTTGGCTCATCAAAACAGTGTTGTCTCCTACAACCCCTCTCTGAAAGATTCGATTTGCTGCACTCAGTACCGTGTTCTCTATCTGGGGAGAAAAGCCATTCTTCATGAGCTGGTCAAAGAGAACGGGGTCAGCATTAACTCCAGAAAGTTCAAAAAATTCCTCACGTAATTGCCTGCGTTTTTCTGAGCGAAGGGCTGACTCCAACTCAGTTGACTGAATACGTTCTAATTCTTCTCTGCCGTAAGCGAAGGATTCCTTGATCCTTTTGCTTGTGTATGCCGCTGACCTGTCGAAGTCATAGACAAAAAGAGATGATTTTATGGCCTCGTCTTTCCTCTGTTTGGTTAATTCCTTATCTTCCACAAGGAAATCACGGGGCGCCTTGATATTCTTACGAGCTACATCACCAAGAGAATAGTTTTCTTTGGATAACATCAGTGTATTGGGGAAAAGCAGGAGGGAAATGGTGCCACTCAAAATGATTAGATAAACCCATGTTTGAATCTTAGGGTTCATCAGACCGAGTCGTGTTCCTATCCGTTTCACGGGCGAGGTGATTTCCCTTTCCAACTTTTTGCTCTTGACTGGGGCTAGTTTTTTGTTTTTCTCGGCCATGAGATCACTCTTCTATCCCCTCATAAGCATCTATAATTTCTTGCACCAATGGATGTCTGACAACATCTTCCCTGCCAAAATAGACAATTTTTATGCCAGGTATGTGGGCTAGGATATCCCTGGCCTGTATAAGGCCTGAAGCCTTTCCTTCAGGAAGGTCTGTCTGGGTAATATCTCCCGTTATAACGGTTTTGGAGCTAAAGCCAAGGCGGGTCAGGAACATTTTCATCTGTTCAGGTGTAGCGTTCTGAGCTTCATCTAATATCACAAATGAGTCATTAAGTGTTCTACCTCTCATAAAGGCCAGAGGTGCTACCTCTATGATTCCGGTTTGAATAAAGCGGGAGGCACTCTCAAAATCCATCATGTCATGAAGTGCATCATACAGTGGCCTCAAATAAGGATTCACCTTTTCGTAGAGATCTCCAGGCAGGAAACCCAATTTCTCACCAGCTTCCACCGCAGGTCGTGCTAGGACTACCCTATTTACCTCCTTTTTCATCAGGGATGATACGGCCATTGCCATGGCAAGATATGTTTTTCCCGTGCCAGCTGGTCCTATACCAAATACAATATCGTATTTTCGAATGCTGTCGATATAATTCTTCTGGTTGATACTCTTGGGCGTTATCGTCCTTTTTTTTGATGGAATGTATACCCTATCTAAAAAGATTGGTTTCAGCTCTGCCTTATGGTTACCGGCAAGGATTCGCAGGGAATAGTCAACATCTCTGTCGTAAATAGGGTATCCTTCTCTGAGCAATCCATAGAGCTGGTTCAACAGATTCTCGGCCATATCGAGCTCCGAAAGATAACCGTGTAAAATGAGATCATTTCCCCTGATGTTGATTGTTATGCCAAGAGTTTTTTCTATCAATCGGAGATTCACGTTCCTCTCGCCATAAAGACTTCTGGCTAATTCATTATTATCGAAGGTGACCCTTTTGATTTCGACATCCTCTCTGTTATGTGGTAGCTGGGACAACAGTTGTTTATTTCCTTACTGATCTATTTCTTATGATTTATGATACAAATAAACTGTTCCTATTATCATACGATAGTAATAAGGTGCAAGCAAAAGAATGCAAGGCCTATCCCGTTTTGTCTTGACATGAAACTAATCTGGCCTTAAATCAACAATGATGTCAATTTCTGAAGGTATTAACAAATAATCAGTGGCAAGAGTGACCAAACAATACAGGGTAGTATTTTTGGGTGTTATGAATGATGAGGAGGCTTTTAGGAATAATATGGTCAAACTTGGAGTATCTTACAATGACTTGGATAAGTATATCACGAACACACCGGTTGTGCTGAAAAGGGATTTACGGCTAGCCGATGCCCGGAAATATGCCGATGCTATTATTAATGCCGGCGGGTTGGTGAATATCCAAGAGACAGGGGAATTTCCCGAGACTCGATCTCCCACTGAAAGAACAATCACCTCTCCCCGCCAGGATTTCGTGCTCTGCCCCAACTGCGGTTTTAAACAGGAAAAGGAAGATTTCTGTGTGAGATGCGGCTTTGACCTAACCTCTTCCCTTTAAGAGGATTCTATCTCAGTCCACAACCTTAAAGACTATGTCCTTTTCTCGTACCCTCTCCTTAACCTTGACACCGATCATGTCACCAGGTTTGGCTTCATCAACCGGTTGGTTATCGATCTCCATGCTCTCTACCTGTTCGGTAAAGTCTGTGGTGTGGCCCTTATACATTAAGGTATCGCCTTTCTTAATAGATCCCTTTGTAACCTCAATGGCAGCCACGCTTGGCTTAGCAAAGAATTTAACAATCACACCAACTTCTTCCTCAGGCATAGTAAGACCTCCATATGTAAAAAATTCTGTAGGCTCTTATACCAGCAATTTCTTGGTCTGTCAAGAAAACCACTTCCCAGGCCAGGGTAACGTCAAAGTCCAGGGTATGGGTGTCTTTTTTTTGGTTTTGAAACTCCCACTCATCTAAACTATGTGAGGCATAATCCAAAAAAAAGATATCCATACCCTGCAAGAAGCTTAAAAATCAATAGGTTAGGTTTTACACCAGGAAAACAATAGGCGCCTTGTTGCATTCCGGCCCTATTCATTATAGGGGTTGAATAGGGGCGTGATTTGAGGTTACAATACCGGGACATTTGAGAGTATCCTCTCAATGAACTCGCTGGGCTCGCAGAGCGAGCTATACGTTTACCGCCCGCTTAGCTTGAGCCGCAGGGGGCGCAAAGAATAATGATTTTTCCATTGCCGGAACACGGGAGATCGTGGAGCACCTCTATGACCAAAAGATTCCCCTTGAAATCTTAGCCCTTTAAAGATGGAGAGATATGCTCAGCCCGGATCAATTCAAAAGGGACCTAAAGACCATCCTGGCTCACAGAGAGCCAAACAGGGTTGAGGTCAACGCCGACCATTATACTCAGGCATCGGTACTTTTACCGCTATTTATCAAGGATGGCCGGTATTGGCTTCTTTTTATGAGGCGAACAAATACCGTGGAACATCATAAGGGCGAGGTTTCCTTTCCTGGAGGGGCGGTTGATGAGGATGACCGCACTTTGGAGTATACTGCCAAAAGGGAAGCCTTCGAGGAAATAGGTGTCAGGGAGGAGGATATAGAAATCCTGGGCCAGCTCGATGATATGACCACTATTACCTCTCACTTTATTGTGCATCCTTTTGTCGGAGTGGTGCCATTTCCTTATGCATTTACCCTTAACAGGCGAGAGGTTGAGCACCTGATCGAGATTCCGTTACAGTTTTTCTTAGAATATTCCGAACCCGAGCCTGTCACCATGGACTATGGAGGAGAGGTTTTTGACACCCCCGCCTTTATCTATGAGGGCACGGTCATCTGGGGGGCTACTGAGAGGATTTTGGTGAACTTCATCCATTTGATAAGGTCCGGAATGCAATTGGTGTAGAGTCTAGCGAAGCTCCGCCTCAAACCGACGAGACACGATGGCATTATGGAAATCCTAATGTATCGGAATTTCTATAACTTGTTGAAATAACAGTATTTTTATATGGAACATGTTCCATGTAGGCCAGATGGGGTAATGGAATGGTGGAATATTGGAATATTGATTCTTA
>JAFDDT010000343.1 GCA_019310725.1 Deltaproteobacteria bacterium
AAACGCTTGGGGGAGATATTGACCTCTTTTTTGAGACACATCGATGAGGTCAATAGCATCACAGAGCTTCGAGGCCTGTTTGCAGACCTTTTCACCTTGAGCAATCGGTATCAGATGTGGCTCCATCAGACCTTTCCTTGGCATCTTTCCATATTTTTTCCCCAGAAAACCCTGAACAAAGTGCAAGAGGATTTGGGTATTGCCCAGAGACTGGAAGAAAAGGCATTGGAAAGACAGTGAAAATTCTCCACGGATTTGCCAACCCCCAAACCCACTTACAGAAGACCAAACAATTGAAAATTTACAAATTGAAATTGGTGCCTTAGTGGCTCCTAAGAAACTTCACAAAAAGTTTCTTTCATGTATAACTCCGAAGCGAAGCGCCGGGGTCATTTGCTGAGTAGTTACAACCCGACCTACAAAAGACCAAACAATCGAGGCAGGGTCATAGTAATTGCTGGTATATAGGTTATCAGGGCCAGGCTGAAAAGGGAAGCGACCATAAATGGCAACACGGCAACTACCACCTTAGTGAATGGATCTCTGGATATGTCGGCAGCTGCAAACAGACAGACCGCCAATGGTGGCGTTAAGAGCCCGATATTGAGGTTTACGATCATCAATATTCCGAAATGAACTGGATTGAGGCCGATAGCCTCTGCCAATGGCGTCAGCATCGGAGCAAAGAGGATAATAGAGGCCGAGCAATCCAGCCACATCCCCAAAAGAATCAAGAAAAGATTGATCAAGAGGAGTAAGACATACCTATTTTGACTTAGCGAATAAAACAGCCCCCTCATCTTATCCGGAACATTTTCGATTCCAAAAACCCACGCCAGGATGGAGCCACAGCCAACGATCAGCAAAAGCTTGGCAGAAAACATAATAGCTGTTTGAAAAACTGGGCCGTAATCACTGATTTTGAGGCTCCGATAAAAAAACCAAGCAACTACGAATGCATACAACACCGCAACACCGGCTGCCTCTGTGGGTGTGAATACCCCAGACAAGATACCAAAAACAATTATCGCAGGCATCATGAGGGGTACTAGGGCATCTCTGGTACCGAGTATCAGTTTCTTAGGGGTTATAGGAATCGCGAGTTTTGGATATCTATGCCGGTTGGCCAGATAAGCAACGATACACATTTGAGAAAGTCCCATCAAGATGCCTGGGATTATGGCAGCGGCAAAGAGTGCACCGATTGACACAGAGGTCACAGCACCGTAGATAACAATAATCATCGAAGGTGGAATTATGGGGCCAATAATGGATGAAGAGGCCGTTACAGCAGCGGCAAATGGGACCCCAGGGCGGCGATATCGCCCAGTGCGATTCCGGTGATTCCTGCAAAGAGCATGGAGGCCAGGATATTCACGTGGGCGAGCCCACCCCGAAATCGCCCCACAATGAGGTTGGCAAAATCTACAATGCGATCTGCGATCCTGCCCCGTGTCATAATCTCACCCGCCAGGATAAAAAATGGGATGCACATCAGGACAAAAGAATCCATCCCTGAAAAAAGCTTTTGGGGGGCCATATCCAGAAACGCAATCTGGGGCGAAAACAAGAGATAAAGGGAGGCCGAAAAACCCATGACAAAGGCAACGGGCATCCCGGCGAGAAGCAGGGTCACGAAGATGAGAATCATGGAGCCGAGGGACATATCAATCATCCCCCTGAGGGAAGTCTCCTTGATGCGATACAGGACCAGTCTGGTATTTTTCCATTGTCAGCCGTCTATCCTCTTCGCGGAGCCTTTCAGCAGGCCAAAACAAGAGTCGAAAAATATCCCGAACCAGGGCGTGCCCAGTGTAAATCCCCATGAGCAAAGCGCCAAGGGGCACTGCCAGCACTGGCCAGAACATGGCTATGCGCAGCCCGGAACTCTCAAAGAGCCGATTGAAATAGGCGATTTTTATTCCCTTGAAAATCAAAATAATGAGGAATACAAGGGTACACAGACGAAAACCAGTCTCCGTGACTCGTCTTCCCCGTGGACCTGCCAGCATCGGGAAGAAATCAATCCGGATATGTTCATTTCTTGACTGAACCAGGGCGGCACCAATCATGACCATCCAGATCATGAGATAGCGGACCAACTCCTCTGCCCATACAAAAGAATAGTTGAACAAATATCTTGAAAATACCTGCATGACAACAACAAGGCTCATGACAACCAACGAAAAGATGCAGGTACGCGTTTCTAATCTTTCAAGGTAACCAATGAATCGGGAGATCTTTCTCATTGTCTTTCGACCTTCAAAGGGGGGGCTGCTCGTGTCTCGAAGCCGGGATAGCCAGCTATAACTTCAGTGTTTTCTCCCAGTGCGGCCTTTTCTCTCTTTTGTGAGAATAATGTTGTGGGCGAGGGCTCGTAAGATAAACCGGTGCCCGCCATAGGACTAGCGGGCACCGGGTAACAGTTATCAAGGAGTTTGATTATTTTGCCGCCTTTGCCGCTTCCAACATTCCATCAACCCATTCGGTACCGACTTCCTTTCGTAGCCAC
>JAFDDT010000029.1 GCA_019310725.1 Deltaproteobacteria bacterium
TCTCACTCCTGTACCCCAATGCGATAATGGCTTTCAAGGTCTGCATGGCGGCTGTACGATTATGTCCTCTTATGAATTCTATATAGATCGGTACCTCTGGGCGATGGGGTATCTCCTGCCGTAGCCAAAGGACTTTGTGGTAACCTTTAGGCTTGGAGGGGCCTGGTGCCTCTTGTATTCGTTTCGATCAACTCGGCTTATGATATCCCGGACGATCGATGGTTCAAACCCCAGGTCTATGATCTCCTCTGCTGTCTTTTTGTCTTCGATAAAGGCCTTCAGGATACCATCAAGAACCTCGTAAGAAGGCAAGTCATCCTGATCTAATTGGTCAGGCTTGAGCTCAGCCGATGGAGGTTTTTGAATAGTTTTTTCAGGAATCGCCTCTTTTTCGTTATTGATCAGACGAGCGATCCTGTACACCATGGTCTTTGGGACATCCGAGATAACTGCGAGGCCACCACTCATATCACCGTATAGGGTGCAATAGCCCACCGCCAGTTCTGATTTATTTCCTGTTGAAAGAAGGAGGTAACCAAACTTGTTGCTAATTGCCATAAGGATGGTTCCCCGGATTCGTGCCTGGATATTTTGACCGGTGACCTCTGTGGCCACGTCTTTGAAGAGGGGAGCGAGATCTTCGAGAAATTTTTCGAATATGCCCTTAATCGGTACCTGATAGAGCCTGATCCCCAGGTTGTGTGCCAACTTTTCGGTGTCTTCAAAATTTTCTCGAGCGGTATATTGAGATGGCATGAAAAGCACGATAACATTTTCCTTTCCAAGGGCCTGGACCGCGATATATGCCGTGAGCGCTGAATCAATGCCCCCACTCAATCCCACCAGCGCTTTGGAAAAACCACATTTTCGAACATAATCCCTGGTACCCATAATGAGGGCATTGAGCAGGGATTCGGTGTCCGATTCAGAAACGGGATGGATATCGCCTTTTTGGCTATTCGTATCAAAGATAACCATGTCTTCTTCAAAGTCTCGAGCCCTTGCGCACATCTGGCCTTTGGAGTCAAAGGCGAGGCTGATACCATCAAAAAGCACACTGTCATTGCCCCCAACTTGATTGACGTAAATGAGGGGAACATTATATTTTTCGGCGATACCCTGGAACATATCCCACTTGAATTCTCTTTTGCCTACATAATAAGGGGATGCCGCAATATTGATGAGGAGATTGGCCCCTTCTTTGATCATTCTTTCTACCGGATTAACCGGGTAAAGCCGCCTTGAGAAAAGATCTTTGTCATTCCAGATGTCCTCACAGATGCTCAGCCCTATCCGGCGGCCCTTATAAAGGAAAGATGAATATTCAGTTCCCGGCTCAAAATACCTCCTCTCATTAAATACGTCATATGCAGGTAGAAGCCTTTTGTGTGCCTGATGGCGTAATTTTCCATCATCAAAAAGTGCAGCCGAGTTATAGAGGGGGTTGCCCTCTTTTTCCAGGTTTCTATCCACAAACCCACATATCACACCAATGCCCTTTATTGAGGCAACGAGCTTGTGGAGATGGGTCAGGTTAGCCTCAACAAAGTCTTTTTTTTCCAGAAGGTCCCGTGGCGGATAACCTGAGATAGCGAGTTCTGAAAACACAATCAGATCACAGGAAAGACCTTTGGCCATTTCTGTCGCAGCCATAATCTTTTGTGTGTTCCGTGGAAAATCCCCGATGGTTGGGTTGATTTGAGCTAGAGCAATTTTCATTGTTATGCCTTTCAGGTTAGTGGCAAAATCCCATCCCAGCATTTGAGACACAGATGTTCTTTTGAAATCTTCAATGCCCCGACAAAGGCCTCGAGGCTGTTGTATCGCACCGAATCAGCACCGATCTTTTCCGAGACCCAGGTCTCCAGGGCCTTCAGTTCATCCAGGGTGGTGATATTTCCATTGGCAAGATATTCCCTGGCCAAAAGCTCTTTATAGGTCCTGGTTGATATGCCAAAATCACAGGGATACATCAATGGCGGACACGCGATACGCACATGAACCTCCTTGGCCCCGGCATTCTTCAGCTCTCTCACCTTCTCCCTGATCTGGGTACCCCTGACTATAGAGTCATCACAGAGAACAATCCTTTTATCCCTGAGCGCATATCTCAGGACAGAGAGCTTCTTTTTGGCCATCCTGTCTCGATCTTCCTGGGTTAACTGGGTATAGCTTCGATCAGCATATCTGTTATAGAGAAAGACCTCCTGGTAGGGCAACCCAGATTTCATGTGATAGCCCAGGGCATGCCCGATACCTGACATGGGCACCGGTGCCACAAGATCAGCCTGGAGGCCACCTTCTTCAATATCTCTTTCGGCCAAACACTTTCCTAAGTTATTTCTCGCCTCTTGAACATAAAGACCGTCAATCTTACTATCCATGCTGGCCGTGTATGCCCATTCAAAGGCACAGTGAGCCCTCCGCGGGCTCTTTAATTGTTTTTTGGTCTCAACCCCCTTTCTGGTAATAAAAACTACCTCCCCTGGCCTCACATCTCTAAAGCGATTTATCCCTGTGTTCTGGATAGCCCTGGACTCAGAGCTCACAAGATACGCACCAGATCCCTCTCCCAGCACAAGAGGTCTAAACCCATAGACATCTCTGGCGGCATAGATCCCTTGTTCAGTTAAGACAACGAGCGAGTAAGAGCCCTTTATCTTTTCAGCCAACATAGAAATCCCTGTAACCACATTCTTCTCTTGCAGAATGAGTTTGGAGATGATTTCAATATCCAAACCATGGTAAAATGCCTCTCCTCTGTCCTTCATCTCGGTTAGCAGGGCCTCGCTATTGATGATATTACCGCTAAAGGCAACCGCTATCTCACCAACAGCCCCCTGCCACATCATGGGCTGTCTTTCTTTAAGGCTTACATGCCCAATACCCATGTTGCCTTTAAAGGTCTCTAATTCATGAGAGGTGAAGGTATTCCCTACCTGACCATAGTGGGTTATCAGGTATATTCTTTTCTCATCATACGTGGCGATACCGCAGAATTGCTGGCCTCTATGTTGAAGGAAGTCAAGACCCCGATAGATATCTTCAGCACAGTCTGTGTCTTTAACAATAGCAAATACAGCACAGTTATCCCCTGTTGATCTCATTTGCTACCTCCTCCTTGTTGCCTATCGATTTCCCTATGCTAGCCTTGACGTGGCTTAACAAACCGAGGATAATAAGGCCTGAACCGAAGATCATGATCTTATGGATATCGGCGCGTTTGGGCATTGTCCTTTTCCTTTGCGGTAACTAAAGATTAAATCCAAATTATGCCAACCGGAAAAATAGTCTGAAGAGAAAAATTTATCAAGCAGTTTCCTTCAGTAGCAAGACTCTCCAACAAATATTTACGGCCCTAGTTCAAAACTCCTCGCAACAACAAAATATCCCTATCGCAGAAAGGAGGAGAGGCAGGAGAGTGAAAAATCATTGGAAGATAAGGCAGTTGTCCTTGAAACGTTCGTTGCAGCAAAGATTTCCTTACTGGTTCTGATTCAGGAAATGAAAAGATTCTTTGTGGAAAAATTTGGATCGCTAGTCAGGTTAACGCCCAGACGCCTCAAACCTGCTTCATCGCCCGGTGTGGGGATGTGGGTTATATGGACTTCACAGCCCCGAAGTTCTTTTAATTTCTCAATAGCTAATTGAGCAGCAGAGTTTGTCGTTGCACTGATACCGAGGGCAATCAGGGTTTCTTCCAGATCCAGGCTGATGGATTTCTCATTCAGGATTTCCGTCTTAAGCTTCTTGACTGAATCCGATATATTTGAAGGCAACAACTTTATCTTGGGGGGGATTTCCGCCAAGTGCTTTATGGCATGCAAGATAAGGCTTGATGCTGCATGCATGAGGGGGGAGTTGTTGCCGGTAACTATGGTGCCGTCTCTTAATGCTATGGCCGCCCCACAATATATGCCTTCATTACCTTTATCTTTCTCCTGTGCCTCCCTGGCGGCCTGGCGTGCCGGTTCAACAACACTCCTGTACCCTGGTTCGAGATTAAAATCCTTGATAAAAAGCTCTACCTTCTGGACGGTTTCCTTATCCGCAAAACCGATCACATATTCACATTGGTATCGAAAATACCGCCTGATAATTTCCTGCTTGGCTGCCTCGCCTGTGACATCATCATCGGTTATTGCAAAACCAGCTCGATTCACTCCCATATCTGTCGGAGATCTGTAAAATGATTCGCCACCGGTTATTTTTTCTAATATTCTTTTGAGAACAGGGAATATTTCGACATCACGGTTATAGTTTACCGCTGTCTGATTATATGATTCCAGGTGAAAAGGATCGATGAGGTTAAAATCTTTGATATCAGCGGTTGCTGCCTCATATGCTATATTGATTGGATGTTTAAGTGATAAATTCCAGATAGGAAAGGTCTCAAATTTAGCATATCCGGACCTAATCCCTTTCCTGTAGTCGTGATATAATTGAGAAAGACAGGTGGCTAACTTCCCGCTGCCAGGACCGGGACCTGTAACAATGACCAGAGGGTTTTCCGTTTCAATATACTCATTTGCTCCGTAACCCTCCTCGCTGACTATCAGGTCTACATCTGTGGGATACCCTTTTGTGAAGCGATGAGTATAGACTTTTATGTTTCTTCTTTCCAATTTGTTTTTGAACAATGTGGCGGCTGGTTGGTTATCAAAACGGTTTATGACCACACCCAGCACATCGATTCCCCACCCCCTTAAATCATCAATCAATTTGAGGGCGTCAGAATCATAGGTAATCCCAAAGTCTGCCCTTATTTTCTTTCTTTCAATATCACCAGCATAGATGCAAAGCAGGATATCTGCCTTGTCTTTTAATTTCTGTAATAGCCTCATTTTTACATTCGGATCATATCCGGGCAAAACCCTGGATGCATGATAATCATAAAGAAGCTTACCCCCAAATTCGAGATATAGTTTGTTGTTAAACTTATTAGCCCTCTTGAGGATTTCGGAGGTCTGTTCTCTTATGTATCGCTCATTGTCAAAAGCTATTATTCCCGCCATGTTTCCCTTGTCTGTTGATTATTTTCCCTACTGCTCCTTCATGATCTTGATTACTCTTCATATCATTCGATTAAGCCTATATGCCATGAAAAACCCACCTCCCTTTATGAAAAACGTGGGGCTTGGTATTCGGATCATGGTACCCCTTTTGTCAGGGTTAACGCATTATTGTGTTCAAGAGAAACTATCAAAAAATACATTTTTCGTCAAGGAGGGTTGAACTTGTTTGGTCAGGAATCGATGTGGGCGAACAAAAAATATCCTCATTGGAGAAAGCTGGGGGGTAGAGCAAAAAAGGGAATCGGTCATTTAACCGGATTCCCTTTTGTCTTCCCATTTTTAATTAGCTGTTCAAAATAGCCTCTGCTTCTTCCTTGTAGGCCTCCATAAGGTAAGGAATGCCTGTTACCTTGGCACATTCTTCTGTAAGGGACATTAAATCCTTCCGTGAGATAGAGGAAAGGGAAAAATTTCTTGTTCCTGCCATCAGTTGTTGGAGTCCGACCCGTATTTTGTCGCCATAACTATACAAACCGATAGCACCCAGGGGGATATTTTTAATCTCATCAGTGCCTACTAGTTCTTTGACAGTTTCATAGTTAACAAATATTTCTTCAACAGTGGACCCAAACCTGCTTACGGTTTTGGGCAGCTTATCTTCTTTCAACCATTTAGATATGTTTTTGCCAACCATACCCGGAATCATCAGTGCCCTGCCCATGCAAATCGCTTTTACGAATGGAGAACCTAAAGCTAACCCCTTGAATATACCGTCCTCAGAGCTGAAACCGCCTGCAAAGGCAATGTCCGGAACTCTCTCATCTCTGTCGGCAAGTTTTTGACAGAATTCGTAAGCCGCAGAATGGAGGTAAATGCTGGGTATACCCCATTCTTCCATCATTCGCCAGGGGCTCATGCCTGTCCCCCCGCCAGAACCATCGATGGTCAGGAGATCTATCTTGGCTTTCGCTCCCCACTTGATCGCCATGGCCAATTCTCTAAGGCTATAGGCACCGGTTTTCAGGGTTATTCTCTTAAAACCAATCTCTCGCAAGCGTTGAACCTCACCCAGGAATCCCTCTTCGCTTACAAAGCCCATTCTGCTGTGGCGCTCAAACTCCCTTAAGGCACCATCTTTGAAGGCCGCTTGGATGCTGTTATTGGATGGATCAGGGGTAACTATGTAGCCCCTTCTTTGAAGCTCCAAAGCTCTTTCGATACTGTTGACCTTGATCTCGCCTCCGATGCATTTGGCTCCCTGGCCCCATTTCAGTTCTATGGTATCGAGTCCGTGTTTATTGTTTACGTATTCAGCCACGCCCAGACGGGTGTCTTCAACATTCAGCTGGACAAGAATTTCACCATGTCCCTGATGATATCTGCGATAGACCTCGATGCGGCGATCCATTTCGGGGCACTTTGTGACTTTTCGGTTCTTGTCGAGCTCGAGCTCAGGATCTATACCGCACACATTCTCGCCACAAACTATGGTAATGCCGCTTAAGGCTGCCCCAATTGCAAAGTGTTCCCAGTTTTTACGGGCGATCTCAGTTGATCCCAGGGCACCGGTAAGAACGGGAAGCGTCAATTGAACCTTTTTGTCCCAACCATATTCAGCCTCTGTATTTACCATAGGGAAGGTGGCTGTATCTGGGCCCGCTGGCATGCCTTCACCAAGCCCCTTTGCTCCAAGGGCGTACCCTTGGATATTGAGGTGTGAGTAATCTACAGGATAATCCTTGTCTGCACCTGCACTTACCTCTCCAAAAGGGCCCGGGTATAGTAATTCACGTCCTCTAAATGTTGCCTTAAATACCTCACAATTACCTGTACAGCCATCAACACACCGGGAGCAAAGACCGCTCATAGGCACGACACTCCTTGAACGATTTGCCGTACCTGTTGCATCATTTGAGTTTGGTCTGGATAAGTTGCCCATAACAATTCCTCCTCCCTTGCATTGAGTGTGTGAACAAAAAAAGTCCACCCGTCTCATCTTTGAGACGCTGTGGACTCCGTTGTCTTTTGTAATACGCCTTTGTATTACGGCGCTTTTATTTACGCAAGGGCATCGGTACTATAAAAGCCCGCCTATGTCAAGCCATTAATTTATATTTCAAGGGAAAAAATAATTGCTTCCGCTATCTCCTTCATTGATTTTCTGGTATCCATGCTCTTTTTCTGTATCCAACGGAAGGCTTTTTCAGCTGACAATCCCTTCTTTGCCATTAATATTTCCTTTGCCCTGTCAATCGTCTTTCTCTTTTCAAGCTCTTCCTCAATTACCTTGGTTCTGACCATAAGCTGTGTATTCTCAATAGCAATGGCAGCCTGATTCGCTACGGTTGTAATGAGGCTGACCTCGGTTTCTGAAAATGTATGGGGCTCGACCGTAAAACAATCGAGCACCCCGATTACCTTGTCTTCTTTAACATGTAAAGGGATGCCGAGCATGGATACCAAGCCCAAATTTCTTGCCATTTCCTTTTCCTTAAATCTTGGCTCTTTTAAAACATCCTCAACGATAAGCGGCCTGTTTGTGGAGGCTATAAAACCCACAACCCCCTCGTTCATATTTAGAACTCTATCCTTGACATAATCTGGATCAATGGCCTGGGTGGCCTTGAGTCTCGCTCTATTACCTTTTTCGTCTTCCTCTACCAACCACAGGGAACAGATTTCAACGCCGGTAACCTGAGCAGTAACCATAACGATCAATTTGAGGATGTCCTCTAGATATTTGTCCGATGTTATAGCCTTGCTTATATCGGTGAGGGCCTTGATATATTTGTCATATGTTTCTTGGGAGATATTATCCATATCATCACCTAAGCTGCTTGTATCATGGTGATCATCCCTGCACAAGCCCCAAGTTCCGACCATGTGCCAAGAAAAATCACGGAGGTAGCATCATCTGCAGCGACAGACATATCTATGTATGGTTGAAAAGGGTCAGAATGTAACCTGCTCACAACCGTATTGCTCTAGATTCTGAAATATCATTTCAACATCCCTTTTTTGCATTTGTGTGTTCCTATGAGCTTTTTCTCCTATGGCATCTGTGTGAGCACAGTAACGTGGTGGCTGACGGACCAAAATTTATGATTTATAAAGCAAATTTAATAACTTATCAATCTGTCACCGGATTGCAAGAGATAGTTGATTTTACCAGCAAACATAGCCATTTGCAATGTTTTCCCACAGGTAGGCAGGGTAACGTCAAAGTAAGCTCTAACTTAGTCAAATCTGAAAGGTTTGCCCTGAGTAAACACTTTTGAACGATACTAAAAAATTTGTTCTGTGATGTCTGAAGGCGTGTCACCATAATCAGAAGATGTGTTTGACAGGCGGGTAGCCCTCTGATAATGAGAACCTGAAAAAGAGGGGCGAGAATTCTCCACCTGAAGCACTTGAAAGGCTTAGGGCACCAAGTGTAATAGAACTGTGAAAACGCATAACGAGAAGGGGTTTGGGAATAACTATGGATAAGCTCATCATCACGGCAGCAATCACCGGGAGTAGAATGACCCGGGATGTTGCACCTTACATACCTATAACACCGGATGAGATTGCCCAGTCTGCCATAGAATGCTGGGATGAAGGGGCAGCCATCGTCCATATTCATGTCCGTGACCCAAAGACAGGTCTAGGAACCCAAGATCTGGATCTTTTCCGCCAGGTGGTGGAGCCACTACGAGAGAAGACTGACCTCTTGCTGTGCTTAACCACGAGCGGTATTCCAGGCCGTAATCTCGCTATTGAGGAGCGTCTGAAACCTCTTGAACTGGAGCCAGAGCTTGCCTCTTTTGATGCTGGTTCTATTAACCTGGGGGGATCGGCCTTTATTAATACCCCGGAGTTTCTGGAGGCTGCGGCCAAGAGTATGAAGGAGAAGGGGGTGAAACCAGAGCTCGAGATCTTCGATGTGGGGATGATTGTAACCTGCATCCGCATGAGGGACCAGGGATATCTTGAAGAGCCCCTCCACTTCCAATTTGTCTTAGGTACTCCGTGGGGGAGTCCGGCCACTCCGAAATCCTTCCTCCATCTGTACGAACACCTCCCTGAAGATGCAACCTGGTCCATTATTGGAATCGGAAAAGGGCATCTCCCTATGGCAATGATGGGCCTCATCCTGGGAGGACATATACGGGTGGGTATGGAAGATAACATTTACTATGAAAGGGGTGTGCTTGCAAAAAGCAATGCCCAGTTTGTGGAGCGCATTGTTCGCATCGCCAGGGAGTATGGCAGGAAGGTTGCCACGCCGCGGGAGGCTCGGGAGATTCTCGGGTTGCGCGAGAAGTGAGGTGAAATCACGAGTCCCCGACAAAACCAAAGACGCCTACCCTAACGCACTGAATAATAGGGCCCGTGGCCTTAAGGTTTGCTGGTGGAAGAGGAGGATACGATAAATTCGGCTATCTTTTCCGCAGAGTTACCAAAAAGCTCCTCCACATCCAGCAGGTTGAGAAACTCATCTTGCCAGGAGAGGCTTGTCTCTTCAACAATATTCTTAATGTGGGTAAATTTATCACCCAGAGCCCTTATCTTTTTTGACAGCTCTATTTCTCTCTTAAAGCTAATATTAAGAAGCAGGAGATGGTCAATGTTGGGCCCTTTTTTCATTATGGGGATGATAAGGATGCTTCTGTTATCAGTCTTTCCTTTTCCGATAAAGACATTTCCTGTCTTGACAATGATCCTTTTCGTTCCCTTAAGTCTGTTATCCACTTCCACCCGGGAGACAAGTCTCGATGAACTCCCTTTCTTTTTTACCAGCTCGATTTTTGAGTCTTCAACCGGCTCCCCGGTGTAATGAAGGTTGCTTATTTGATAAAGGGTTTCACCTTTGATATCACTGATTATGTCCTGAAGGTTTTTCAACACGAGAACATTCTTGTTGGTAAGATTACTAACGCTAAATCTATTCTTCTTCAGGGTCTCGAACAGTATTCCCTCGATTGGCTCCCATATCCTGCTGGTCCCAACGGTAACCGTTTTAGCCTGATGCCTTATTGCATCTATAGGCCTGGCCATATCATTTATGGCCTCTCCTATACAGCGAAAGAAGACATCAAACATATTTGGAGCCGTTCCGCTCATTCCAAAATCCAGGTCGAAGTCGCACATGGGAAGCCGTCCCGAGAGGTATTTCAACAGAAGGGTCAGATCGGAGGCGGCCTTCAGTTCCATGGCTGTGGTATATCGTTTCTCCTCCATTCTTTTTTTGAAATGGGAAGAAAATTTGGCGGTCTTTTCCTGAAAGATCTTGTCGAGTATTATCTGGTAGATATCAAGACCTTTTCCGAGCGAGGCCGAAATGTAGGAGTTTATGTCTTCCCTGAAATCGAAGAGAAAACGAGATTCCGTGTTTATTGCTCGTGCTGCATGATAACCCCAGAGATGACCGGCCAGTGTCGTTAAAATAGGAGAGAAACGTTCCTCTATATCTGGCACATAGATTAATGAGTCCGCGTAGGGTCTGAATCTTTCCTCACCCTCGGTGGCGATTACAATAGTGGTTGCCTCGTGGGCCTTGAATATGGCTGTGTCCTTGATGATATCATTTATAACATCGCCCCTGTTTCCGGCTGCACAGACAAAAATGAGGGGTTCTGAAGATAGGTCAATATGTTTTTTATCTTCAACTACATCTGAAGAGATTGTCTTATAGCAGAGCTCACTCAGTTTTATCCTTATCTCATCAGCAGATATCTTGTTGTAGCCACTGCCAACAACTGCCCAATATTTTTTTGTAGGTGCAAATCTATGAGCTGAGCGGGAAATTTCTCCTTCCCGTGCCAGAACCTTTTTCATTAACGAGGGGATTAGCATGAGCCTTTCGAGTTCCCCAAGGATGAAATCCCCATCTCTCGTTGCTGTTAATTGTGCCAGTTTTAGGCCGAGGAGACCTCCGGCTGCGATCTGAGAGTAATAGGCCTTGGTTGAGGCGACCGACATCTCAATGTCCCTTCCGGTGCTGGTGTACAAGACACCATCTGTCTTGAAGGTGATATCTGAATCCCGCCTGTTGACAATAGACATGGTGTGAGCACCACGTTCTCTTGCCATGTCTATGGCCCTATTTGTATCTGTAGTAGTACCGGACTGGGTGATAGCAATAATCAGGGTATCTCTCAGGTTGGTTTTCAACAGGCTCCCACTAAACTCTGATGCCTTAAAAGGAGCAACCCTAATGCTACTGTCGGCAAGATAATACCTGAGAAGCTCAGCGCAACCTGAGGCAGCAACCCCTGCGGTCCCCTGGCCGATGAATAAGATCTTCTTTATTCTGTGTTGATAGAAGGCTTCTGCTAAAGCAGGAGGAATAACCTTGTCATCTAAGGTTATCAGTGGATGCTGTTCCCCCTTTTTCTTGATTGTGTTCCATTTGTTTTGAACAGTGTTTTCAACAGAGCCAGGAGATTCCGAGATCTCCTTCAGAAAATAATGGGGAAAATCCTGGCGATCAATATCCCTTGGGGTAATCTCGGTCTGTTTAATAGTATCTTCAGAAAGGTGAATGAGGGTCCCATCATAATTCATTGCCTTGATGCCAGAGAGCCCACCGTATGAATCCTGGTCTAGGATAAAGATCTGCCCCTGGTTTTTATGCTGAAATCCATTGACAGTGTTTTCACCCTCCATTTTGACATATCGGGAGGTCTCTTCGACAAGACCATAGATTTCTGAGGCAGTGATATAATGTTCTTTACCCAAACCCACAAAGATTGTCTGCCCGCTCCCTCTCTGGGCCAGGAAGATCTTTCCTGGCGCAATGTCGGTATGCATGGCTATGGCGTGGGAGCCTTTGAAATCATTGACGGCTAATCGGAAGGATTCCTCAATGGGGTGGCCTGTATCATAATATTTTTGTATCTGAAGGGGTATGATCTTGGTGTCAGTGGTTATCTGTGGAGGGATGGATTTTTTGGTTTCGTTTTCGAATTTTTCTTTTAAGATAAGATAGTTATCAATATCCCCGTTGAGACAAACGTGAATAGTTGCCTTGCGATCGTCAGAATCAGACCCTTTATCGCTTTGGATAACTGCATTATCAATGGGATGGCAGTTTGCTTCGCTGATTTCCCCAACAGAGGCCCAGCGGGTATGGGCAACAATAGTCTGATAGACACTCGGAAGGGCAATCAATAGTTGAAATATTATGTCATCGCGAATCTGTTTCCTTAAGAATGCTACGTTGTCACCTAAGTGGCCAATCTGCACAGCAATCTTGTAGGTAAAGATAACAGAGATGGTGTTCCCACCCCTGTTGACAGTGATCCCTCTGTTTAAGAGGATCTTCTCCTTTTGGCGTTCAAAGAACCCATTGAGCAGGGATCTTTTTTCTAGTTCTCTTTCAAAAAGGAGATAATCCTTTTTCTCCAGTATACTAATAACAGAGATACCTGCTGAGTCTCTGCCTCTTACCTCCAATCGATCCAGGTTATTACAAAGGGTGTTTATATCCCTCGTTCGTTTAAACACTAATGGTGGCATATCTCTAGCGGTAAACCTGGATAGTTCCTCTATCTTTTCTAAATTCTTTAGCACCTCTTGTTTGAGAGAGCAGATGATATCCTTGAGCAGGGTTATTCTCGTGTTGACAATCTCATTTTCCTCAAAAGAGAGGACACGCAATGTCTTATGGTATTTCCCTTCCTCCCCATTAATTATCTTTTCTAGGTTAGAACAGATTTTCTCAAGTTTTTCCTGGACAAGGGGCTCTTTGAAGATGATGTAAAGGGATGGTGTAGTTTTAAGATTCCTGACAAGGTCTTGTAGATCTGCAACAAAGGTGGCTCCGCCGAGATAATGATCTGCGAAGTTTCTGCTTTTCTCTTTTATCTTGTCATAGGTATATCCCTTCAGGTGAAGGGGAATAGACTCTATTTTGTCTATAGGGATTTTAGGTTTGGCAATCTCTTTGGTCTTAAAGGCTAGAATAGCGGTGAGCCCACAGTTAAGTTGGCTGTCTCGAACCGGAAAGAGTATAACAGAACCAACCGGGACGTTCCTTATGCTTTTCCCAAAATAGATCCTGGGATAGCGATTTTCTTTGAGAAAGATCTTTATTCTTTCTAAAAAAGTCATTTCACTCAAAAGACCTCTTGCGCGGCAGCCTCTATTGCGGTGATCATATGAGCAAGACGTTCTTCTGGCATCTTAACCGAGATCGGAAAGACCAGGAGTCTTTCAAACAAGGCTTCGGTTTTGGGAAGGGCATCTTTCCGATACAGAAAATCAGCACCCCGAATGTTGTTCTTAAAAGGCCAGCCGGTCTTACATAAGGTGGTGCCTTTAAAGAGCTCATGCCAATTTGGGTAGAAATGCCACGTATTATCTTTATAGTAAATAGCACCTACGTTATTTTTGGATAATACCTGGTTAAACCTTCTGGCCTTTTGTGCATCGGGGAGGAAGAAGGCAAGAAAGGTTGCTGTATCTCCATCCGGGTCAAGTATGCTTCTGAAGGTGATTCCCTCTATCCTTTGCAGCATCTTTTTGATTTTTTCCTTATTCTTTTTCTGCTCCTGAATGATAAAAGGGAGCTTGGCCAACTGGGCCAATCCGATAGCCCCCTGAAGCTCCATCATCCTGAAATTGAATCCAGGAAATCTTCTGTTGTCCAGTCCTCTTTCTACATCTGGAAGGTGTTCGTGTCCGTGATCATGGAATGCGGAACAGTTAAGGTAGAGGTCTTTCTCACTAGTGATAATCATGCCCCCCTCACCAGTTGTCATTGTCTTTACTGGATCAAAGGAAAATATGCCTATTGCCCCAAAGGTTCCCAAATAATCTCCATCAAGTGTGCCACCTGCTGCCTGGGCAGTATCTTCGATGACCGGGATGCCGTGGCGATTAGCAATGGTCATAATCTCTTTTATGTTGGCCTGGGCCCCGATCATGTGGACCGGTATGATGGCCTTAGTACGTTCCGTTATCTTCCTTTCCAGGTCAGCTGGCTCCATGCAGAGTGTATCATCAACCTCTGCAAATACTGGTGTAGCGCCTGACTCAATAATTGCCTCCCAGGTTGCTATAAAGGTAAATCCCTGGGTTATTACCTCATCACCGGGACTGACACCGAGTGCTGCCAGTGCGACCCTAAGGGTTGCCGATCCAGACGAAACCGCAAGTGAATAGGAAGCACCGCACATACTTGCAAATCGCCTCTCAAGTTCAGCGACCTTCCAGATGCCCTTCCGCTCTTTTTCAAATCCGTAGCGAAAAAGAACCCCGGTTTCTAACACATCCGATATCTCCTTTTTTTCCTCCTCACCGAAAACCTCAAAACCCGGCATATCATCCTCCTCTGTTCTGGGTTAACATAATGCCATGGACCATGGGATCTCTAATCCGCTACTTTCTAGTAACTTGATAAAATCGTGAGGCGATCTCATAATTTGATTGTATAAGAATTTCCTTTTTGGACGCAGATTAACGCAGATTCTAAGGATTTTAGATATAAAGAGCCGATAGGATAATTATCTGCGGATACCCGCCCCCCGGACGGCAGACGGGTCTGCGTCCTAATTTATACTCTCATTAGTTGCTATCCTTTGGTACAGCGGTTTTTAGTCGATCCCCCCCCGCTTTATCCGATGGCCTTTTTCACGACATCCGCAATCCCTTTGCAATGGGCATCTGTTATTTCTTTTGTGGGACCCTCTACCATAACACGGCACATTGGTTGCGTTCCAGAATACCGGACCAGGACCCTCCCCTTATCACCCAGTTGCTCTTCCACATCTCTAACAGCCGCACCTATCTCAGGAATAGTGGACAGTTCAGGCTTGATCTTTACCTCCACATTGATGAGTTTTTGGGGAAATACTTTCATAACTTGCGCCAGCTCTGATAAGGGTTTTTGCTCTTTTTTCATGGCAGCCAGAACCTGCAAGGCGGTAATAATCCCATCACCAGTGGTATGATGTTCCAGAAAGATCACATGTCCTGAATCTTCGCCCCCCAGTAAGACCCCCGTTGAGCGCATCTCTTCCAAGACATATCTATCCCCGACTGCGGTTATTCGCTGTTGAATGCCGAGTTCTCTTAACGCCATGCTGAGCCCAATGTTACTCATAACGGTACTGACAACCACATTATTGGCCAATTTGCCTTGTTTTTTCATATTCTTGGCACACAGGGCTATCATCTGATCCCCTGTTAGCACAGATCCTTTTTCATCAACAGCGATAACACGGTCACCATCCCCATCAAAGGCAAAACCGACATCTGCCTTGCCTTTCACAACCTCTTTCGCGAGAGTTTTTGGGTGCTGAGACCCACAATTCGCATTGATATTCTCTCCATTGGGCTGATCAAACAGAGAGGTGACATCAGCTCCTAACTCAAAAAAGGTCTCGGGTGCCACTCTATAGGTAGCCCCATGGGCGCAATCCAAGACAACCTTGGTGCCTTCCAGGGTATATTCCCCTGGAAAGGTGTTTTTCAAAAACACGATGTATCGACCTCTGGCATCTTCTACCCGATACGCCTTACCCAATTCACGGGGAGAGGGATGCAGCCGATGCATATTATTTGAAAATATCAATTCTTCTATCTGAAGTTCCTTTTCATCGGGGAGCTTGAATCCCTCGCCAGAGAATATCTTGATCCCATTATCCTGAAAAGGATTGTGTGAGGCAGATATCGCGATACCAGCATCAGCCCTCATACTACTGGTTGCAAAGGCAATGCCTGGTGTAGGCAGGACACCTACCAAGAGGGCATTCACCCCCATAGAACAGATTCCTGAAACCAGTGCATCTTCAAGCATATACCCGGAGACACGGGTGTCTTTCCCGACAATGATCCTGGGGATATGACCTTTGCGCTTAAACAGATGAGCTGTTGCCCGGCCAATGTCTAATGCCATCTCTGGGGTCATAGGGTATTCATTGGCTACCCCTCGCACCCCATCGGTGCCAAACAATCTTCCCATACGTTTCCTGCTTTACCGTCCCTTTCTAATAGATGATATTCCCTGAATCAAGCGTTTATCCATTTGCATGCTCCAGGGACATTTTGCTGCCTCGGTGTAGAGTTGAACGTTATATGCAAGCCCGCCTTTTTGTCAAGCATGTCTTCACCGAGATCCACTCTCATTGTTCTTATCTTCGCCCTTCTTATCCCGTCTTATGGAGATAGCATAGCAGAGGCTACTTTCTCATACGAACTTCATGAGCGTAGGCTTTTTTTTGAGCAAGACGCATGCCAATTGAACCGAGCATCACCGCTGTAGGATAAATGTTAAATGATTACAAAATGTTATCTAAAAAACCATTCTGAAATTTGGTAGGGGATTGCCCTATTATAAGAAATCTCTTGCTGTTCTGTGGTAAACTTTCGACAGTTGGCGGGAGAAAAGATTGGTAAAAGCCAACAGCATCGCTCAAAACCCGTTTGCACTGTTCTGTTGGGTTGGTTCAGAATCATAGGCGTCTGAGAAGGGATCTGAGTGCTCAGGAAGACAGGTTTTTTTGGATAAGGCCGGAGGGATTCAAGCACTTTATGCAAAGGCTTCATCTTTACCATCCCAGGAGCAGAAGTTTTTGAGCACGGTAAGCCCGGGAAGGCCACTTTTTTCAGGGTGGAATTGTACAGCAATGAGGTTTCTGCTACCAAGCACGCTGGTAAAGGTGATACCATAATCAGTAGTCCCAATGATAGTATCCGTGTTTGTTGGCGCTGGATAGTAGCTGTGAACAAAATAAAATTCGCATCCCGGCGTGACACCTTTGAAAACCGGATGAATCCTTTTTAGCGCTACCTCGTTCCAGCCCATATGGGGCACCTTGAGAGCACTGCCATCGCCTGAGTGGAGAGGGATGGAAAAACGTTTCACCGTGCCAGCGAGTAATTGGAGACAGGTGGTTTGATTTTCTTCGCTTTCTTCCAGTATTATTTGTGCCCCTAAACAGATGCCCAAAAAGGGTTTTCCAGATTCATAGAGATCATGGATCGCCCGGTCAAGTCCCATTTTTTGTAAATCTTGCATACTCTGTCCCGCAGAACCGACCCCAGGAAAGATAACCCGCTCAGCACCTTTTATCGTGTTTGCATCGGAGGTAATCTGGCACTCAAACCCCAGATGATTGAGGGCCCGAGCAACACTGGCAAGATTTCCAGCCTTATAGTCAATAATGGCAATCATAATTCAGAGTATATGGTTTCATTAAACGCATATCTGTCTTAAAATGACTAGCCTCAAAATCCAAGGTTCAAACGAAATCCAAATTACCAAATGCCAAAAACACTTTTCCATATAAAGCTTCTTGAGCCTTGGTCTTTGATATTCATTTGGCATTTGAGCTTTGAAAATTGAATTATAGGTATACGCAAATATTTTAGTGAAATGGTGGAATAGCTTTTGAAAGAATTTATCTGAAAGACTATTGTCTTACTCCCACTCTATGGTGCTTGGCGGCTTTGAGCTGATATCATAGGTTACCCTGTTAACACCTCTGACCTCATTAATGATCCTGTTCGAGATCCTCACAAGGAGAGGGTAAGGAAGCCTGGCCCAGTCTGCGGTCATGGCGTCGAGACTATTTACCGCCCTGACGACCACGATATGTTCATAGGTCCGCTGGTCACCCATGATCCCCACACTTTTCAGGGGAAGGAGGATTGCAAAGGCCTGCCACAATTTTCTGTAATGGTTGCTCTTCTTTATTTCTTCCAGAACGATATCATCCGACTGCCGCAAGATCGACAGCCGCCGTGCGGTCACCTCGCCGATAATTCGTACCGCCAGACCTGGACCAGGGAAGGGGTGACGGTATATGATATCATCAGGCAGACCAAGCTCTTTGCCCAAAAGCCTGACCTCATCCTTGAAGAGATGTTTCAAAGGCTCAATAAGCTTAAAGCGCATCTTTTTAGGAAGACCACCCACATTGTGGTGGGATTTTATGACAGCAGACGGCCCTCCAAAGGAGGACCGAGACTCAATCAGGTCTGGATAGAGGGTGCCCTGTGCCAGGAAATCAGCATCCTTGATCTTCAACGCCTCCTCCTCAAAGACCCGGATAAAGGTTTTTCCTATTATCTTCCTCTTTCTTTCAGGATCTACAATGCCTTTGAGTGGTTCAAGGAACCTTTTTCTGGCTTTTACATGTCTCACATTGATCTTGAATTGGCCTTTGAAGAGGCCTCTGACCCTTTTCCCTTCATCGGTGCTCAAAAGGCCGTTATCCACAAAGATGCAGGTTAGTTGTTTTCCAATGGCCCTGCTCAAGAGAACAGCGGTAACAGAGGAGTCCACACCACCGCTCAACCCCAAGACGACCCTCTTGTCGGCAACCTCTTTTCTTATGTCCTCTGTCTCTTTTAGGATAAAGGATTTCATAGTCCATGTCTTTTTGCAGCCACAAATTCTGGAAAGGAAATTGCTCAGCATCTTCTTGCCCCGGGGGGTGTGTGCGACTTCAGGATGGAATTGCAGGCCGTATAGGTTTTTTTCGGGGTTTTCAACTGCTGCTGCTGCGGTGTTTTCTGTTGAGGCAGTTACCTTGAATCCTGCTGGCAGACGAGAGGCGGAATCACCATGGCTCATCCAGCAAGGGGTTACATTTTTCAGCCCACAAAAAACTCCATTTGAGTCGAGTATGTTTAATTCAGCGAGGCCGTATTCCCTTTTTTGTGCACTCTCTACCGTACCACCCAGGGTGTGTATCATATACTGCATGCCGTAACATATACCAAGTATGGGAATACTGAGGTCGAAGATTTGGTAGTCTACCTGAGGGCTGTTTTTCTCATATATACTGGCCGGTCCACCAGACAGTATTATTCCCTGAGGGGCTAAGGACCTAATTTTGGAAATGTCAATGTTCGGTGGCTCGATCTGGCAGTACACACGCAACTCCCTCACCCTCCTGGCAATGAGTTGGTTGTACTGGGAGCCGAAATCAATAATGAGAATCATTCCCTACCTCTCCCTTTTTGGGGTACCGCTATTCAGAAAGGTTTCTCATACATAAAAAAAGCTTTTGCTCAAGAAAAGATATGTGCTTCTGACGAAATTCTAACATAATAAGGGAACATAAGAGTTCTAAGATTGATCTACACAATGTCTCATGAACAGCGTCATCTGCAAGAACAGGGCACGGATAAAAACCACGACATAGGGGCAGCAGGCATGGGTGAAGTGGAACAGGAATCAGCCAGCCATTTCTCTGCTGAATTTCCAGACAAACTGATCCACTTTCTCTTCGAAAGGCACTTCAAGTCCACCGTGGTATACGCTTTGGGTAGCAATCTCTGTGGAAAGCATGGCCGCTTTGTACTTAAAGGGAAGATCTTTTATTCTATGTCTGAATCTTTTTCGCTCCTGAACAAACTCAGGAAAATGGTGAAGAAGCACCTTTTGATAAGCAGGTTTCCGGAGCTTTTCCGGCTGTGTAAGCAAATGACCATAAATTGTATCTGTCAACTCATTGATCTCATGGCTGATTTCATCACTAATGTCTGTATATAACTTTTTGTCTTGAGATCGGTTATGGCGTTGAAAAATCAGCTCCGATTCATCGATTGCTCGTTTTTCCAGAATTTTGAGTACATCCTCAACATACTCCTCCTTATTCTGCAGGAATTCCCTGTCTTTCATGAGTAACCCACCAATGATCTCGTAAGAGGAACAGATAACGCCGCATTTATTTGCCGAGGAATCCTTGAGTATGATAATGCCCTGCTTCTGTATCTTTTCTCTGGCACTGGGAGAGATGAATGAGTTAGCACCTTCTATTATCGCTCTGGTGGTTGGGTTTTGATCTTCATGAAAGAGCTTTTGCCAATTGCCGTCATGGATCGTTTCGGGGCGTCCACCACAGGGGATAAGGATATCTGTGTAGTGAGAAAATATCAGGTTTTCAAACTCCGCATGGAACTCATCTGATGATATCCACACTTCTTTGATTCCCTGTTTAGTTCGCATAACCTTTCTAAAGAGATCCACAAGATCTTCCTTTTTTTGTTCTCTGGAATACAGGATAAAGCCACCATCGTTGAGACGATCTGGTGAAAACTCATCTATATTAGCCCTTAAAATGAGACGGCTCAGCTCTTCCTTATCAATACCCTCTGGATCATAGACAGCACCCGACCCTGCCGTGATTGATGTAATCCGGACCTTTGCACAATGGGTCAGCAGCAGCCTCATCTCATTTCCAGAAACATCCCCGTTGGTTCCGCCAGTGATCTTGATGCTGAAAGGATCCCGGTGGGCATCAATACCCAGTTCTTTCAGGGCCCGTTCCAAAAATTTCCAGACACCCAGGGATGTTACCCCAAATTCCTTGTGGTTGATCCCAATCTTTTTGCTGGAAATGATGCCACCCCCCAAGATATATCCCCGTTCCTCGGCACGTTCTGCAATCCATTCGATCATGGAATCATGCATGTTTTCGTCAGGTCCCAGCTCAATAGGTTCATCTTCTCCATAATAGTCGACCACGTTGGGATCCACCGGTTTTGCATCGCGGGTAATAAATATATCCAGAAATGCATTGATGATTCCTCGCTGAAGATTATACAGGCGATTGAT
>JAFDDT010000212.1 GCA_019310725.1 Deltaproteobacteria bacterium
GGCGGGCGGGCCCACTCATCTAAACTATGTGGGGCATAATCAAAAAAAAGATACCCATACCCTGCAAGAGGCTTAAGAATCAATAGCCTTAGGTTTCACTATGACGTGGCCCTGGGAGCGGCTTTAGTCGCGCACAACTAAAGCCAAAAAGACCAGCAAAACGCCAGATCAGGTCATGAACTATTGCGTTACCGGCGAACAGAAGTTTTCTCCTCATCGCTTGTGAAACTCGAATGGAGCCTCCAGGGCCAAGCAGGCCTGCCCATAGACTTGGACACCTTCATGCAATGGTTCTATGCGCAATATGTTGCCCCTGTCATAAAGTTGAGCCTTAATGCGCGTGAGATAGCCATTGGCAAATCTCTGGGTGTTAACCTCGAAGAGTACCTCACCCGAAGAACACACGATGCGAAATCCTCCAGGAGTAGTCTCAATAGTGCAATGGCCCGGGTTTTCAGCAGGGCTATTTCGCTTCAACTCGAGAAGCAAAACACCCTGCCTATCAAATAGACGGGCAGATATAGGAGGTACCACCTCCTCTGGTAGCATAATATCCGCAAGCAAGTAAAAATCATACTCGGAATGAGGATCGCCTACAAAAAAACCAGGAGAGAGCATATCGTTGACGAGATAGTTATGAAAGGCACTGATTAAACTTTCCCTGTGTTTTATCATGATCTGTCGAGACATTACATCAAAGTCGTTTCCGCAGTTTCTCCACCAACAGTGTCAAAATGGAGTGGGCATCTCCTACCAGCCCCAGATCAGCTATTTCAAAAATGGGTGCCTGGGCATCCCTGTTAATGGCAATGATGGTTTCGGACCCTTGAATTCCAGTAGTATACTGGAGTGCGCCAGAGGTGCCAACAGTTATGAGCAGTCTGGGTTTCACGCTTTTTCCGGTCTGCCCCAGGAGCCGGTCCTCCCCTGTCAAACCGGCATGCACAGCAGGGCGAGTGGCACCTACCTCACCCTGCAAGAGTTCCGCCAAATCAAAAAGTGACCGAAACTGCTCCCCCGAACCTATTCCCCGTCCCCCTGCAATAACAACAGCAGCATTCTCGAGATAGCCCTTCTTGCTCTGTTCGGGACGGCTACACACAAGTTGCACCCTCTCGTCAGGGTGGATGTCTACCTCTGGATATATGATGCGACCAACAGCCCGAGAATCATGGATTCGTTCCTCAAATACGCCCGGATGCACCGTTGCCATCTGGGGCCGATGGTTCTGTGTTATCACCTCCGCGAGGAGTTCCCCTCCGAAGGCAGGGGTAGTCTGCAGTAAGAGCTTCGTTCCAGCATCTACTTCCAAGGCTACACAATCGGTACTCAACCCGGTCTTGAGACGTTTGGCAAGTCTCGGGAAGAATTCCCTGCCAAGTGGAGTGGCCCCTGCGAGAAAAACCTCTGGCCGGTAATCTTCCACCAGCGCCGCCACAACACGGCTGTAAGTTTCAACCTGAAAATTCTTCAAGCTCGGATGATCAACCACCATAACCACATCCGCACCGTGTGCCACATATTCCATAGCGTACTGATGGACTTGCTCCCCCAGCACAACCACAGTTACCTCAGCATCACGCCTTTGTGCCAGTGTCTTGGCCTTGGCAATAAGCTGCAGCGTAACCCGATTCTGGAAATAGTGTCGGTAATCACCAAAAACCCATATACCTCTCGAAGGGCTATCCATTTCCACTTTCTTCATCCAGAATACTCAATGCCTCCAGTTTCCTTATGACATGTTCTACCAGGCTCTGAGTTGAGCCAGTCACAATCTCCCCCCGCCTCTTGGAGGCTGCCTTACGCAGTTTCCAGACCCGGGTGGCAGATCCACCAAGTCCTACCTCTTCTGGTTTGAGGTTAAGATCCTTTATTGCCCACCGTATGATCTCTCGATCCGAAAAGGCCCTCTCCAGATCTCCAAGCGGTATGTGGTGAGGGGAAGACAGGTCTTGGGAAACAGTCAACAGGGCAGGTGTATTCACCCGAAAGGTATCCTGAAAGCCATCGTACAACCGCTTCACCACAAGAGAGTCGCCTTGTGGATGGATCTCGTTAACGCCGCATACCTGTGGAAGATCTAACTCTTCTGCTATTTGAGGGCCCACGTGACCAGTATCGCTATCAATAGTCTGCCTCCCGCAAATCACCAGATCAGGAAATGGTTTCAGCATAGATATAGCTGTAGCGAGGACATGAGAAGTGGCCAACGTGTCAGCCCCGGCAAAAGCTGGATCTGTGAGCAGAATGGCCTGATCAGCTCCAAACGCTAGGGCCTCGCGCAGAGCTTCCTCGCTCTGAGGCGGACCCATACTTAAGACAGTGATCCTCCCTCCTTGCCTCTCACGGAGGTTCACGGCAGCCTCCAAGGCCACACAATCGAGTGGGTTGATAATGCCTTCCACTCCCTCCCGAATAATAGTCATACGGTGCTCGTCGAGGCGAATATTTGGCACATCGGGCACCTGTTTAATGCATACAATTATGTCCATTGCAAAAAATTCCCATAGAAAATGCTGCTCATTCTCATCCATATCCTAAACTGCGTGCGATAACCAAACGCTGTATCTCAGAGGTACCTTCATAGATTTCACATGCCTTTGCATCTCGGTAATATCGTTCAATGGGATAGGCTTTGGTGTAGCCGTATCCACCATGGATCTGCAGCCCTACCCGGGTGACATCCACAGCCACTTCGCTAGCATATAGTTTAGCCATTGCTGCTTCTTTGGTGTGAGCAAGCCCCTGGTCTTTCAAGTAAGCCGACCTGTACGTGAGCAGTCGGGCCCCTTCAACACGTGTTACCAAATTTACCAGATAGTTTTGTATTGCCCCAAACTCAGACAGGGGCTTCCCGAATTGATACCTTTCTTTGGCATACTCAAGTGAAACATCGAGAGATGCCTGGGCAATCCCCAGGGCCTGAGAAGCTATACCTATTCGCCCGTCTACAAGAGACGACAGAGCAATCTTTAGCCCCTGCCCTTCCCCTCCCAAACGATTTTCCACAGGTACATGGCAATCATTTAGGGCGATGGGGCAGACCGGGTTTCCACGCATCCCCATGAGTTCCTCATTCGGACCCTTCTCAAGACCTTTTCTTTCCGATTCCACAATAAAAACAGAATACCTTTTTTGTTTGCCAGTTGTATTAGTGACTGCGAAGATCAGGTTAACACTGGACATCCCACCGTTGGTTACAAAAACCTTGTTCCCATTTAGAACATATCCGTTCCCATCCCTGATCGCAATGGTTCCGAGGGACGAGACATCAGAGCCGGCATTGGGTTCCGTAAGGCAGAAGGTACCGATTGCCTGCCCCTCAGCCATCGGCACTAAGAAAGTCTTTCGCTGACCTTCGGTTCCGAATTCGTAGATAGGGTTGGCTGAAACGCTGTTATGAACACAAATGCATAGCCCGACAGCCGCGCAAGACCTTGATATTTCTTCGATAACGATAGCATAACTCACCGCATCCAGACCCGCACCGCCATAGTGTGCAGGAATTTCCAGACCAAAATACTGGAGCTTCGCCATCTCCCGGATAATCTCAGATGGAAATGTCCCTGTTGCGTCCATCTCCACGGCAACAGGCGAGAGCCTCTCTTCAGCAAACTTCCTGACAGTTCTTCTGATAACCATCTGTTTCATGCTGGGTTCCAGATACATTTTCCCATACCTTTCTATGAGAGGATATCATTTCTCCCTTTTACCCGTTCTATCTCATTTCCTGAAAAGTTTTGAGTTGAACGCATAAAAGGTTTTTGATAGATACTTTGATGTACCTACTTGTGTTTCACTGCTTCCCCCAGACCATGAGAAGGTCAATGGTTTAGTCTTCCACGAAAAAACCCGTTATCAGGTAGGCCTGATAACGGGTTTTATAGGTCTATTCAAAGCATCATGTCATTATCAGGCCCGGTAGTTTTCGGTTACCTACCAAAAGGAGTGACAACAGGGAAATCATTCCTATCCCTGTTGTCCCGATAATGCCGATGATGTTTTGATGTACTGAATTCATCTTTTCAAAATTTATAATGATATACTTCTATAAACAAAGAAAAGCTTTCTGTCAACATATTTTCATCTTCTTGCACGGCAAAGTCACGGAGAGGCTATCGCTTTCTCTTTTCAGACAGCACAAACACCTTTGCCGACTGATCCCCCACATGGAAGCAGGACAGAAAGGCCGGTCAGGGGGCACACCTCATGTAGCGATCTGCGCCTGCCCAAGTGCCAGGAGTGCCGCACCCAGAGCCCCCACAATTTGTGGTTCCCTGTACACGTGGATGGGCTGTTCCAGCCTTTCCTCCAGAAGTGATACCACCCCTCTGTTCTTAGCTACATCTCCGCTCATGGTTGCCGCCCCGTGTACCCCAAGGATCTTCACCATACTCCACATACGGTTTACGGTTGATCGGTGTAACCCACGGATAATTTCCTCGGTAGGGTGGTTCTGTGCTACCAGAGAGACCACCTCGCTCTCGGCGAACACAGTACAAACGCTGCTGATGCGGACATCCTGACTCGCCTGGAGTGACAAATCGCCCAACTCATCCAAAGAAACCCGGAGTTTTGCTGCCATAACCTCCAGAAAACGACCCGTACCTGCTGCGCACTTGTCGTTCATGGTGAAATCCAGCACCTTACCCCCGTCGCCAACCCGGATTATCTTCGAGTCCTGGCCGCCAATATCGATAACCGTACCGGTGTCAGGATAGAGATAATATGCCCCCAGGGCATGACAGGAAATTTCGGTAACCTTTTTCTCCGCAAATGGCACCGAGATCCTCCCATAGCCAGTGGCTACTGTGCTTGTTATCTTTGCCCGATCTATGTTCGCCATGACCAAGGCCTTGTGCAGTGTCTGTTCTGCTGTTTCTGTGCTGTTTGCCCCGGTCTGCACGATACTGTACCCGACAATTTTTCTGCGGACATCAAGGATTACCGCATTGGTGCTCAGGGCTCCTACATCAATACCAAGAAAATACCCCACTTTTCTCTAGACCTCCATGGCTTCAAAGAAGGCCTCCAGGCGGGTTCGAGTTTGCTCCTCAGAAAATACCCGAGAGTCGGCAATGTCTGCCTCAATGACCACTGAAGGCACCCCCAGCCGGTCCATGAGAAGACGCTTGATGTCATACTGCCCCACCGAGTAAGGCGTGCAGCTTCTCGCTGAATGAACTACCAGACCGTCCACCCGCTCGCTGACTGATGAGTCCTTGGTGGTACATGGGGGCATAGCAAAGTAGCTCTCTGTCAGGGCATCAAAGGGGTCGCCTGTTCTGCTTGGCGGCACCAGAAGTCGCCTGCTGCAGTTGAGCAGATCATCATGTGCTATCCGCACTCCCAGCTCGTCCAGAAGGGTCAGAATCTCTTTCGGATTTGGCAATACCCCACTCATGATTACCGCCTGCCCTCCGTGAGCACTGCCCTTTGCCGCGGCCAAAAACTCCTCCAGCAAGGGCAGAAAATCATCAGGAGACAGATATTCACCCCTGCGTACGACCCTGTAGAAATCGGCATTAGAGGCTTCCAGCTCTCCCTGCACCCTCAAATCCTAGAGCTGTTTGAGAACATGAGCCACCTCCTGTCCTTGCTGTACACGTTGTTTTAGCACGGAGCTGTCCAGTGGGCCAAGCTGCTTTTCCAGCCGTGAGACCAATCCTTTCAATTGCTTCAGGTAGTAAACACGAGATGAGTCCTGATATGGATTCCTCGGGTGGTAGAAAAAGTAGCAAGGCTTTTTCACTCCGAGATAGTCGGAAACAATAGAGCTCAGATTCTGGATAGAGTCGCAGGTGTGGGGAAACAGGAAACCATCCAGGCCC
>JAFDDT010000213.1 GCA_019310725.1 Deltaproteobacteria bacterium
AGTATGATAGCATGTTCTCTCGCTTTTTGGCCTTTAAAGTGTCCATTTCAAAAAATTGCTAAAATCTCTGAGCGAAAACATTGAATCTTGGAGTTTTTTGTGGTAGAAAATCAGAAGAGACTGACAGAGGAGACAGAATGGCTATTGAGATTGGCAACAACTGGGCATTAATGCCTGTTACCCCTCCAAAGCAGAATACCCTTCAGGAAAAACTGGCTGCTGGGCCTCCATCACAGGATTCGCAGGATCCAGCTATGCGAGCTGAAAGGATAGAGCCTGAAACCGCCACCTTCTGGGAAAAGGGAGCATTTATAGATTTCTATGTTTAATAAAGGTTCAGGGTTCAACGTTCAGGGTTACTTTCCGCTATATTGTGCAACGATGAACCCCAGTCGAATAGGCTTCGCATTCCACAGGGCAAGCATTCAACGGGGTAAACCTACCGGATTCTGGATTTGCCTCTTCAGGCCAAAGTCGCGACAAAACTGGCCATCTTTGTAAGGCCATAGAACTTGCGAGCTGGCTCCCGGGCCAAACAACATGCCTCAATCCGCCAGACGGATCAATATCTTCAAATCATTCTATTCTCAAGCGTTTTGCATTCAGAGCTCACGAATCAACAGCTTAAACCTGCCTGTGCCGGGGTCACAGCAGGCAGGTTTTCGGTCAACCCTGAACCTCTGAACCATTGAACCCCTGAACGCGTACAACAAATCCAACCAGTTAAACTCAGATATTGATTTCATTTATCGGTCTTCTTGATGTCAATATTTATGTCACCGCCATAATCATACTCTCTGGTATCCTCGTTTCTGGCATACTGTTTTAGATATTTGACGATCCGAGCGTAATCCGCGCTGGCTATCTTGCCCTCATGTACCAGCTTGATTATCTCAGGATTTCCGATAAGCGCGGAAATATATTCTACCAAAATATCAAATTCTTTCCTTTGCACCTCTAACCTCATTTCCTGCCTTTTTATTCCTCTCTCGAGCGCCCTGTCCGCAGCATCTTCCCTATCCAGTTCAGGGACCGGGGCACTGCCTTGTTCAAGTATTGTTAGGATAACGTCATCGCCAATGTTAACCTCTTTCATTTCAAGAATCTCATCTACTGAGATTAAAGCCCTGGCAATTGCATCTGAGCGAATGATTTCCTTAAGAAGACTATCGCTTACCCCTGCTTGTTTCAGCCGGACAATATCCCGGGGCTCTACAGCAAAGGCACTGGAAAGCCCAACAATCAAATACCAAAAAACCATAACAACTACGATATGTTTGATCGTTCTGCTCATAAATACAATCAATTACCGTTATTATTCGTTCACCGTTCACAGTGAATTGTTGAGTGCGTTAACCGTTCGCCCCTTGGATCGGTAAACGGACAACGGTTAACGGTGAACGTTTTCACCAGCTGAAAAATCTCCATCGCTTATTTCCGGTGAGCAAGGGCTTCGCTTATTCTGGCGGCCTTTTCTACATTTACAAACGAAAGGATATTCCCCACTACCTCCCCCTTCATCCTGGAGAGGAGTTCTATGGCAAATGTCATGTCCAGTTTCTCCACCAGGCTTGCTGCCTTCTGAGGCTTCATGGCAGAATATGCCTTGATAAGGTGTCTGATCTTATCCTGCTCAACAGTCTCTTTTCTGGCCATCATGCCCTTGATTTCATTCCTCAATTGTGTGAGTTTCGCAATCTTATTGTTTATCTCCTCCTGGAGGGCCAAAAGTTCCTCCCTCTTTTTTGCAAGCTCCTCTTCTTGTTCTCTGAGTTCAGCCTGCCTGGAAAGAAACGCATCCAGATCCATGCTCGCTTCATTCGCAGGATTTTCAGTTTCCTCTATTGCCACTGCAGGCTCTTCTTGCACATCCTCTGATGCTATAGCATCCCTCTCCGTCACTAAAAAAGGGTCAAGCCCTGCCTGGTAGATGAAAATAGAGCCCAATACGAACTTCCCTATTATCAAGGTGCCAAGAAAAAGCTGGGTTAACACCTTCATGCTTTTTGTCCTCTTCTCATGATAACCAGTTCATCTACTGCCTTTTGCTCTGATCTTTCTCGTGCCCGCCTATAGTCCTTAAACTGCAACTCTTTAAGAATCTCTAAGCTCTTTTTCTCTATTGATTTCCTTTCTAAAATTTCCTGTTGGTCCCGAACTCTCTCTTCCCCCTGTTTTAAGCTCGTATGAGCCCTTTCCAGATCTTGATTCAAACTTTGCAGAAAAGATGTATACAGGCGATAGGAGGAAACATCGATCCCCTTAAAGGTCTCATCACTGCATTCTTTTGAAATATCATCTCTCTTATTACGTAATTCCTTGGCCATCTTCTTTCTCCGCGCCTGCTCATTGTGGGCATTGACGAGATCTCTCTGGGCCTTCTTTTCAAGGTGCCTTCTGTAGCCAAGTACAGAGTCAAGCCGAAAGTAAAACTTCTTCACCGTACCGTGCTCCCCTTCGCCTCAAAACCGTGGTATTGGAATCGTTTGATTATTCCATTTTCCCAAGGTGCTCTATTCTGTCAAATACCTCATGATATCAATCAGTGCTACAATGACACTTTGGTTAAGAAGTCATTCTGAGTGATCCCGCCCCGCGGGAGAGCGAAGAATCTACGATTTGCAGGCAGATACTAGAACTAAAATCTAGATTCTTCGTCACCTCGCTCCTCAGAATGACAAAGTGTCGTTGTGGGGCTAGTTGCCGATAATATGCTGCGCCTAATTATCTGAGAACAAGGCCTTTAGTCGAGCAACACTCTCCTGAAAGGTTGCCTTTTGATAGATGTCCTGCTGGAGAAATGAGTCAATCTCGCCAATCATTTTCTTGGCAAAATCTATCTCTGAGTCACTGCCATCCACATAGGCCCCTATATTAATCAAGTCCTCGGCCTCCCGAAAGGTTGACAGAACCTTGATTAGCCTTCTCGCGTTATGGAGATGCTCTATGTCAACAATATCTCTCATCACCCGGCTAACACTCGCTAGCACATCCACGGCAGGGTAATGACCCTTTTGGGCGAGATTTCGGGATAGCACTATGTGCCCATCTACGATAGAGCGAACAGTATCTGATATCGGTTCACTCAGATCGTCCCCTTCGACCAGAACATTGTATATCCCTGTAATGCTCCCCCCTTTCTCAACAGTTCCCGCTCTCTCCAGGAGTTTCGGCAACTCTGCGAAAACACTGGGGGTATAGCCTTTTGCGGAAGGTGGTTCACCTGCAGCCAATCCTACTTCCCTTAACGCCATAGCGAATTTGGTAATGGAGTCCATGATCAAGAGAACATCTTGGTCTTTATCCCTGAAATACTCCGCCAGCGTTGTGGCCAGATAACTTCCTCGAATCCTAACCAGGGCTGGAGAATCAGATGTACTCGCTATAACTACTGATTTCTTTAGACCCTCATCCCCGAGGCTTTTTTCGATAAACTCTCTCACCTCCCGGCCTCGCTCCCCAATGAGGGCTATTACCACAACATCCGCGGCCGTATTCCTGGCTATCATACTCATGAGAACACTTTTCCCCACACCTGATCCTGACATGATGGCCATCCTCTGACCTTTTCCAACGGTTATCAAGGCGTTGACAGATGCCACACCAACATCTATCACATCCCGGATAATTTCCCTCTTTAAAGGATTCAGAACATCTCCATAGATGGGATATTCTTTCTCTGCCCTTATCATACCCTTGCCATCAATAGGGAAACCATAGCCGTCTATTACCCTGCCCAAATACGCCTCTCCCACCCCAACGACCGGCCTCTTGTCTATGTCCACTATCCGACTCCCGGGCTTTACCCCCCTCATTTCGCCAAAAGGCATGATGATCACCCGTTTGTCTCTAAACCCTACGACCTCAGCCTGAATATTCTTGCCTTCTGAATTCTCGATGACGCAAAGGCTGCCAACACTTAGTCCTGGCCCGCGTCCTTCGGCAACAAGCCCCGCTACCTTAACAATCTTTCCCTCCAACTTCATGGGCTGACATGAACCGATAGCCTCTAGATAATAATCCCATGTGATTTCCGACCTTGGCTCAGTCATCATTTTTTTCAGCAAATGCCTGCTCCAGGCACTGGTGGATCTTCTCCAGCTGGGTTTCAACCCTTCCATCAACATCACCATAGGGGCTTTCTAAAAGACATCCCCCCCTGGTAATTGAGGGATCGCTGGTAACTGTAAGTGCCTTCAATTCCTTTACTGTGGCAAAAAATTCTGGCCGTAGTTTCTCAACATAATCAAAATCGTCTGGGTTCACCCTGACAATAATCTCGCTCTTCTCTGCAGCCAACTTCACCGCCCTGAGAATGGTGCCTTTTATAGCCTTGTCATCCGATCTTATCTCGTGCTGGACAACCTTTTGAGCAATGGCAAAAACGAGCTCTAGGATCTCCTTTTCATAGTGCCCTATAATCTCTTGTTTTAGGCTGTTCATCTCAGTAAGAAGACTCTCAATACCTTCAACCTGTTTTAGGGCCTTTCTTTCTCCTAATTCAATGCCACCCTTCTCACCCTGGGCAAACCCCCTTTCATATGCCTCACGTTCCAGGAGGTCCGCCTTTTCCTGGGCCTCTCGGAGAATATCCTCTACCTCTCTTCTTTTTTTGTAGTGATCTGTGGTTTCCTTAAGAGGCATAAAATCTGTGCCTTCCACCCCCCCTGTCTGAAGAGACATGAACCCTGCTTTTTCTGTTTGTCTCGGTAGCGAAGGGGATTCAAAGGATCCCAATTCAAATTTGACCCAGGCTTTGTCTCTCTCACCGCCATTTTTTGAGTCGCTAGACAAGAACGTCCTCCTTGCCTTTGCCAACAAGAACTATTTTGCCCTCCCCCTCAAGGGTTTTTGCTGCTTTTACGACAGCCTGCTGAGCCTCCTCAACCTCTTTCAACCTAACCGGCCCCATGATCTCCATATCTTCCTTGAGCATGCCTGCAGCCCGCTCTGACAAGTTTCCAAATATCTTCTGTTTCATCTCTTCAGAGGCAGTTTTCAAGGCCTTTACCAGTAGCTGGTTATCTATGTTCTTAAGGATTTCCCTAAAACTCCTGTCATCAACCTCCAAGAGATCCTCAAAAACAAACATCTTTTGTCTTATCATTTCTGCCAGATCGCCATCGTCTTTTTCTATAGTGGACAAAACGAATTCCTCTGTCTGCCCATCAACCCGATTTAGGATATTGGCCAAGGCCTCTACGCCATCAAATTTTCTTGAAGCGCCTCTGACCCTAGATAGATCCTTTTTGATTGCGTCATCCAGTTCCATTATAATATCATTTGGGACTTCCTTGATTTGTACAATCCTGAGAGCTACATCAGGCTTGATTTCCTCTGGAAGGAGGCTTAGAATTTCTCCCGCCTTTTCATTGGGAAGGTAGGACAGTATTAATGCAATCGTTTGAGGATGTTCCCCTTCAATGATATTAACGAGGTTCTCGGCAGATATATATGCCAGATCACTAAAAGGCGTACTTGTGCCCTCGTCCCCTATTGCCTTGAACACCTTTCTTGCCGTTTCATCATCCAGAGACTTGGCCACGACTTTCTTAAGAAAGGACCTTCCCGAAACAGGCGTATTGGTCTCATTTCCAAAACCCGTGAGAAATTCTTTTAGCACTACGTCCAATACATCAGAATGGACATATGTTATATCTGCCATGCATCTCCCAATCTTTTGTATGCTTTCCTCATCCAGTCTCTTGAAAAATGATTTGCTAAATTCCTCACCCATGGCCAGAAGAAAGATAGCCGCCTTCTGAGGTCCTGTCAGGCTCTTAGGATCTGGTTGTCTATTAATCGCCATTACTCTTTCTCAGCTACCCATCCCTTAATGAGCTGTTCGGCTTTTTCAGGATTACCCTTGCTCAGTTCAAGGGCCCTTTCTTTTTGACCCATCCCTGGTGATTCAGAGATTCGTGCATACCCTCGCGTACCTGCAGGTAGCTCCATGGTTTCAGACACCGCCTCTTTGGTCATTTTTTTTAGGCCCTTGAGCAATGGTCGTATTACCAGGAAAAAGACCAAAATCACTAACAGGAGATTCACTACTATCCTCTTATAGTTTCCCACGAGTTTCATGATATCAAATTTGCTGCCCATGGTTTCAGGTAGTGCGTCTGCGGAAATAGATCCTGAAAATGGCATGGAATTCAGTGAAATCTGATCCTCCCTATCTTCACTGTAACCCATGGCCCGCTTCACCAGGTTTTCAAATTTTTTCAATTCCTCCTCGCTTCTCGGGACATAGGTCTTTTTAGTGGTTCCGTCTGGCAAGGTCTCTGCCGCATATGTTCCATCAATAACTGCAGCAACCGAGAGGCGCTTGATGGTTCCTGCAGGTTTCAGAATCGTCCTGGTGATTTTGTTGATCTCATAATTTGTGGCAACATCCTTTTTTGAATTTTTCTTTTCAGCCCCGGTTGCCGGTGGCACAACACCCCTGCGCTTGTTAATTAATGTCTGAGCAGTTTTCGCGGTCCCTTCGCTGCTCTGTCCCGACTCTTGAGTGATCCTTTCACTCCTAACCACTGTTGCATAGGGGTCATACTCCTCCTCATTTGAGGTGGCTCTACTGAAATCAATCTCGGCATTTACTCTTACAATCGCCTTACCCATGCCCACGATTCCTTCCAACATACTCTGAACATTTTTCCGTATTTCAGCCTCTACCTTGTCTTTATAATCAAGCTGCGTGTTGCTCAAAAGTGCAGATGGACCATCTCCATCTCCACCCTTAAAGATGACTCTCCCCTTTGTATCGACAACGGTTACCTGCCCTGGCTCAAGGCCTTCCACAGCACTTGCAACCAGGTGAATAATCGCAGCGAGTTTTGCTGGAGGCAAGGTTGATCTCAGATCCAATTGGATTGCCGCAGTAGCTGGCTTGCTGTCCTCCACAAAAAGCGACTCTTTCGGTATAACGATAAAAACCTTAGAGTTGTTTACCTCCTTAAACTGGTTTATCGTTCTTGCCAGTTCGCCCTGAAGTGCCCTCCTATAATTCAATTCTTGAACAAACTTGGTTGTTCTAAAATCAGTATGATCAAAGATCTCGAAACCGACATTACCCCCCTGTGGCAAGCCGTCACCTGCCAGGGTGAGGCGCAATTCATGCACCTT
>JAFDDT010000214.1 GCA_019310725.1 Deltaproteobacteria bacterium
CTGAATAATATATACTTACTCCGAATGCCTGGGTGGCGGAATTGGTAGACGCAAGGGACTTAAAATCCCTCGGTCCTAGTGGCTGTGCGGGTTCGATTCCCGCCCCAGGCACCAGAACTAGTAAGGGTTTCAATCATTCTTGTTGGAACCTTCCTTTGTGCTTAGGATGCTGATTGTGTCTATTTTGTGTCTACCAACGTCTTGTGCTTCAAGGTGCCCTTCCAACCTGTTAGCTGCAAGTCTCAAATCAGAATCACTCACTATGTTATACCGATCAAAGATTGATCTTGTTTTGTGGCCACTGATTTGCATAGCAACTCTTTCTGAGACTCCACTTCTGACAAGGTTCCTTACAGCCGTCCGCCTGAAATCGTGAAAGAGTCTTTTGGGGATGTTAGCAGTTTCAAAGGCCTTATGCCATGCAAACCTAAAATCCTTAATCTTGTCTGTATGCTCTCTGTTAAGAAATACGAAAGGAATAAGATTGTCTCTCATATCCCACTGATGGGCAAATACCTCTTTGAGTTCACTGTCGAGATACACCGTTCGGCCTTCATCATTCTTGCTTTCCCCTGGTTCAAGTCTGACAATGCCTTGCTCTCTGTCAACCTGGTTCCATTTCAAATCACGTATCTCTGATACTCTCCAGCCTGTCTTGTAGGCAAAGGTAACGAATCCTTTCAAGTAAGATGGTAGAGCCTCCCTGAGAGCTAAGAAATCGCCATGCTCAAAGAAGCCCTTCCGTGTATTACTCTCTTTCAGCATAGGGATATAAGGCACTCTGTCAACTTTAGCAGGGGTTTGTTTTGCCCCTAGGTTAAGCATACGCTTCAATGCTGCCAATTCTCGATTGATTGAGGCGTTAGCTGCTCCCTGATCTAATCTTTGCTCGATATACGCTTGTATCTTAGGGGTAGTGATCTGAGTAATACGAGCACCCCCAAAGGTCTCTTTCAGGTGTCCTATGCTTCTGTGAGCACGCACAAGGCTTTTCTTCTGATTGATTCGATAATCAGACAGGAAGTCCTCGGCCAGTTCATCAAACTTCACTCTATCAAAATACAGACCTGGATTCTTGCCCTCGGCAATATCGCCCTCACGTTTTTTGAGTAACCTTTCGGCTTCTGTCTTTTTCGTAGTCTTGGCAGATTCCCTGATTGCTTTACCGTGACCATCATAATACTGCACCCACCAGATCCCTTTTTTCCCTCTTTGATATAAACTTCCCATTTGCCTCTCCTTAAATTATAGTGAATGGGGTAACAAGGGGTTCGCTTTATTTTTTTGGGTTTCTTTTTTAAGGTGGCTTACCTCTGCTACTCTATCCTTAAAAAAATATTTTTTACCTTCCATACTATTAATTTTCGTCAATACAGAGTCAACATTAATCCCTAAATATAAGCAGAAGCGCAATAATCCAGGCGGGAAGCATAATTAACAATGCATAAACAATTCCTCGTATTGCGCGCAATTGGTCATCCGTGTTTCTCCGTGTCCATCCATAAAGGCCAGCCTCAAAAAGCCTTTCCATATCTGACTTATGCCGCCTTCTCATCCTTCCCCTCCTTACCCCTGGGGGCTACCCTTTTTTGCCATGGGTTTCTTGTGGTTTTTGGCAGGAGTAACCCCCAGGGGTCTGTTTATTTATCATTGCATAGCCTTGACATGCTCTGAAGGATAGAGTATATCACTGTTTAGCATTTGTCAAGCTTTTTCTTGACATGAAACCATTTTTTTTATAGAGGGAGATATGATTATGATCGGGTTCAGAGTAACAAAGGAATTCAAAAAGTTTCTTGAAGAACTAGCTGATAGTGAGAACAGAACCTTATCGAGTTTTCTGCTTAATGCAATCCTCTATTATATCAAAGAAGAGAAGGGCATTGATTATAAGAAAGATCAAAAACCACCCAAGCAATCTTCACAATAGGTGCTGAGGATTGAAATTTGCCTCGTGGCTGCAAAAAGTATCCCTTACACGTCTTGCGCCTCCTTTAGCCCAAAATGATGAATTTTTAGGGGTGGGGGGACTAGTAGTTCGCTTTATTGTGATGGGTTTCTTTAGCGTCTTGGCTCGCTTTAGGTATGTGGGTTTCTTGGTACCTTTGGCTTGCTTAGCCCCCCCCTACGTTCTGTTTCTAAACTATGTATTTCTGCAATGTAATGTCAATATACCCACCCTGAAAAAAAAATGAAAATACCGTCTTTTTTTGCAATAAGGGTATAAGGGTACCTTCTTGATACCCCCCCCTCTGATATGTTCTCTACGATTGTATACGATTTGATATGAGCATGTTTTGAGTTAAATTAATTCGCTCTAATTTGAATTATTCTTCATCACTGACCCTGTTTTTCATAAAGAAATTTATCAGGTCTTCCTCAAAGTACAGCCGAGCGGTTTTGCTTACTTCGATATAGGGAAGGCCTTTCCTTCTTCTGAGGTCGCCAATTTGATTTTTCTTTAGACCTAACAATTCGCAAAGATCGTTTTCTGTCAGGACGTTCTGTAATGATACGTTTGTTCTTTCCATGGGTTTCTCCTTCTAAGGTTTCGGGTTGCATGAACATTTCTAAGGCACTAGCCTTTTTAAGAAGCCCTTTCTCCAGAGCCAACTTATAACCCCTCATTAATTCATTTTGGGGCATCCTTAGCAATTTCTGTGTGCAGCTGCTGCAAACCAAAAGCCTAACGCCAGGGTCTGTGTTTTCTTCTTTCATGTGACACAATGTGCAAATCATATGTTATCCTTTCAATGTATGAAGTGACCTGAGGGTAGGAAAGAAGGAAAAAGACCTACCCCCAGACCTTGATCCGGCCAGGCGTGCAGACGTGACCGGATTATGTCCGCCAACCCCATATACTTGCAAACTTTTTTTTAGGTGCCAGTGCAGGGTTTGCTGTATCCCGCAGCCGATCTCTCTGATAGGCACTATATGCCTTGTCTAAACTTGTAAAATTTTCCTTACTGTAATCTCTACGTTTCTTTTTCATAATATTTTCCTTTTGAAAACACACAGACATTAACCATTTTTTCAGCCGTGCCTGTGTATCTCGTTTAATCCGCTTGTCCATTAAGCGTTTGTAAACCGCTTCGGATCTTCACCCATGATTCCTGAGTGGTCGATGTCGACCAACTTTTTCTGCTTTTCAACGCTTTCAGTCTTGGTCTTGTAAGTCCCATCTTGAAAACCGCTAAAGTCTGGTACTTCACGCTCCATTCTTTTTTCAGGAGTGATTTTCGTACGTTTGCCAAACGGGCGTTGGTTTAGTTCCTCTGCCTGTTCTGCTTCTTCCATTAATTGATCTTGTGTTTTCATGTTATTATCCTTGTGTTAAAGTGTTATTGTTAAAGCTTCTTTTGACATACCAAAATAATGGTGTAACCATGACCAGCACTTGCTAGGGCACCAGTTACCGTAAAAAGCACGTCCCCAGTCCAACCTGCTGCCTGTGTATTGGATAAGGGGCCAGTACTTTGGGTAAAGTCGATGTGTCCAGACGAATTGGCCGGAACGGTCCATGCCAAAACATTTGCTGTGGCATCCCAGAGGATATCCACACCCACACCGTGTGTCGACCAGGTGATTTCTTTTATATCAACCTTCTGGGCTGGGGGGGTCAATGCTGATACATCAATTTTCGTAACAGCACTCTCGCCTGTTCCATCAGATTGATTGGTGAATTTTGCCACATAATAATAATCATCCTCCTGCAGCACAGAGGTTGTAACTGTGTCTCCCATAATGAAAGTTCCTTTCTGTTAGAGGTTAATAATTGATGGGGCAGCTAATGGCGGGAGCAACAGAACCCCCAGGGTAGGGATTGCCCTGGTAACTGCCCCAAAGGTTAGTTTTTGATTACTTTCTTCACTATTAAACCGCATTCTTTTGCGTCCTCGTTCCACCACTGGCACTCAGATTCCATACATTCGATGTCTTCATGTGGCATCCCTGAGGTGTTCCCCTGATGTGAAAGGGCGCCTAGATATAGCAAAACGCAAAGTTTTCTTTCTTCATTTTCCATGTTACACTCCGATTGATTGTAGATAAGCATTATCCTTGTCTGCGTCCGTCAATACCTTTTTGGCAGATGTCTTGAAAGTCTTGTCCTTGCCAGTATGGGCATCGTGGAAATTCATAGCTTCTCGTAGTTCCGGGCTTCTGAGTTCATCTTGTTTTCGCAGATTTTCCTTGGCTCGGAGTAGATTCAAACTAGCATCTGCATGGGGATTGGTGGAATGAACCCGATTGAATTTTTCAAACTCGGCTTTAAGCTCGTTTCGCTCGTTCTCATCCTCTATCCCCGCAAAGTAATTTTCGACTGTTTTAACATAGGTTTGATTGTAACTTGCCGAATTATCCTCATCCTCAAACCATATTTCCATTTCTTCTTTGTTCATGATTCCTCCTTTCTACCGTTGTGTACGGACGGTAATATTTTCTCTTCTCAATGTCTCTGAATTAGTGGCTTCACCAAGTAGGCTGCCTATTGTCTTCCATGCTTTTTCAAGTGTATTCCGACTACATTTCCCGTCAGGTGTTACTCTTAGATTTAATGATCTAGCAAGTTCCCTTGTCATCCCTGGAATGTTCTTTAAGTCCATTCTAGCTTCGGTCATCCTTCTTGCTTCCTCTACACCCAGACCGCGACCATAGTGCATCTGACTGGCAGAAAACATCGCATCCCTGATCTCATTCCCTAAGGCGTCATAAACTTTCTTGAGGTTGTCCTGATCCTTACCCTTAATTTTTGGTTTACTTGCAACAATACGGTCTAGTTTACCCTCCTCTCTTTTTAATTCCTCTTTCATCCGAGGTATTTGCTCAGGCGGTACGAAACTCTTAGACGCCCTGCCAGTGGCAAGCCCCTGCAATATTCTTTTCTTGCTGACGATGGATTCTTTCAAATCCTCGATTTGTCCGTCCTGGCTCCATGCTGGATACTCGCTTGTAATTTCGCTATCAAGGCTTTGCTCTAGTTCTCCAGTTTCTTGATTGTAATGCCCTTTACGATCATCGACGCCAAAGAAGACGATTTCAGGTTGCCTTCCGGCTGGTTCCGATACTGGCCGAGGTGGTTCCGATTTTTTGTATTCGGATTTCTTATATTCGGATATTGCCTTTCTGCTCACCCCTGAAACTTCTCTTATTTGTTCATACGTCTTCGCACCACCTTTAATTGCTTCCTCAATTTTTTTCCGTGTTGTTTCCCTCATTGCTCACCTCTGTTTTAAGATTTTCGGTTAAGTCCATTTCTTCCTGCTTTCTAATAAACCATAGCTCTTCCTTGACTGAATAAAAAACTTTGTCAAGATCTTCAGGCATCAAACAACTATGCCTTTTTTCAATCAGGTCAAGGATCTCTTTTGTCAATTCCTTTTGCGCAAATGCTGTGATGTGATTGCTTGCGTTCATGGCCTGTTGTTGTTCGTTGAAAAGTTGAATTACTACCATAATTCCTCCTACTTTAAGGTTTGACTGGTCAGGGATGGGACAGTACTGACACGTCTGCTTTCCCACCGCACCCCTGAGACCAGCCGTTAGCCTTTTTTGGAAGTCCTGATACGCACAATGCTACGCTCCATGCTACGCCTTCCCGTGCTGGCTAGTGCCGCGTCTCATAAGTTTTGTCCCCGATAACGGCAAGATAAAATCATAAATTAATAGTTGACATTTAACCCACTATGTGTTAGAGATCTCGATAAATATACAGTTATT
>JAFDDT010000215.1 GCA_019310725.1 Deltaproteobacteria bacterium
AGTGGTGGAAGGAAAGGTGCATACGCCACCACCTGATCGTTAGACCCTTTGGCCCAAAGACGGTATGATCTTGGGCACAGGCTGGTGAAGCGATGGTGAAGAGGCTGAAGAGGACAGTAAAGAGACAGAGAGTCTTTTTTGGCATGATCTGCTCCAGCAAAGGGGTGCTAAAGGCAAAGAGCCGATTCAGGAGAAAAGCAGCTGGATTGAAGCCTGCCTGGATTTTGAGGTGCACATATTGTTGCCAAATGAGTATTCGTTTGTCAAGGAAAAATGGCCACACCAGATTAGAACTAATCTGGCTCAGTTTTTGAGTTTGATTATTAATAGTCAGCTTTTCTTATTGGAAGACTTTCGCCTGCAACTGGCCCTACTCTGGGAGCTTGAAAAATCTAGACGTTCATCAATCTTTCTCTATCTCCCTAAGTATTTTCTCAACAACCTGATCGAGGCTTAATTCCGTGGTATCGATGATGGTGGCATCTTTGGCTGGCTTGAGGGGGGCTATGGAGCGATGCATGTCCTGGTGGTCTCGCTTGATGAGATCTTCTCTTATCTTTTCCCGTGAGATGGACTCTCCTCTCTGCTGCCGTTCCTGGAACCGCCTATCAATCCGCGTCTCTAACGATGCATCGATATAGAATTTGTACTGCGCCTCCGGGAAGACAACAGTCCCCATATCACGACCCTCTGCTACGAGGGGGCCCTGAGAGCCGATTTTTCTCTGAATCCTGGTCATTGCGCTTCTGACCCCTTCCAGTGCCGACACATCGGATGCCAGCAAATCTATATCGGGCTCCCTGATGGTTTCAGTAACATCATCCCTACCTAAATATACCCCGGTTGCATCACCTTCTGGAACAAAGCGTATGTCGAGCTCGTTACAGATCTTGGAGATGGCCGCTTTATCGTGCAATCCTATGCCGGCCTGTTTGAGAGCGAGCGCAACAACACGGTACATCGCTCCTGTATCCAGGTAAGGGGATTGAAGTCTTTTTGCCAGGAGGCGACTGACCGTGCTCTTTCCAGACCCTGTTGGTCCATCTATGGTGATCACATGGTTCATTTCAGGAGAGGATCTTCTCCAGGGTACTGATAAAGCGCTTATTCTCCTCAGGGAGACCTATGATCCTCTAATCCGTAGCTATCCATGGGCCTGATGATAACCCCTTGCTTGAGCATGCGCTGGTAGGTTTCTTGTGCACCTAGGGGTGTTTTGAGGAGGAAAAAATTGGTCTGGGTGGGGATATATTCAAGGCCCATCTGATCCAACTGGGCATAGAGGAATGCAAGGCCTCGCCTGGTAAGGATCAGTGTCTTTTCTACAAACTCATCATCGTCTAACGCAGCCAGCGCCCCGACCTGGGCCAAATAATTTACATTAAAGGGCTGTCTGACCCTATTGATCCCCTCTGCTATTATCTCCGGGGCAAATCCATAACCAATCCTGAGCCCAGCTAAACCGTAGACCTTTGAAAAGGTTCGCAGTACCACGAGGAGGGGGTATGAATCCAAGAGTTCCAATCCGCTGACAATGCTTGGATCGGTGGCAAATTCGATATAGGCCTCATCCAAAACAACGATCACATCCGGGGGGAGGGCATTTAAGAAACGGGCGATCTCCTCCTTAGCAAGGGCCTTTCCAGTAGGATTCTGCGGGTTATTGACAAAAATGATCTTCGTATTAGCAGATATTGCCTTGATCATGGCTGACAGGTTGACAGAGAAATCTGTGAGGGGCACTGTGACTACTTTTCCATCAAAACTTTTCGCAAATGTTTTATAAAGCAAGAAGGAATGTTGGGGAATGATAACCTCTTCATCAGGCGAGAGAAAGGTGTGTAGAACCAAATCTATGAGTTCATCTGCCCCATTACCCACCAAGATTCTGCTCATGGGCAACCCAAACTTGTGTGCCAGTTTCTCTTTCAAATAATAGGCATTGGCGTCAGGGTACTGGTGGATTCTATTCAGGTTTTCGGTAATTGCCGTTACAGCTTTGGGTGAGGGGCCTAAGGGATTCTCATTTGAGGCCAGTTTGATGGAACCAAATATCCCGAGTTCTCTCTCAAGTTCCTCAATCGGTTTTCCTGGCGGATACGGGGTCAAGCTTTCAACGCATTTTCTGATTAGTTGTTTCATGATGAGTCTTCCTCTTGTTTCGATTCTTATAAAGGACGCGTAAGGAAAAGTAAAGATGAATTGGAGAGGTAAAATTGTTCCAATGGGGGTCTGTTGCGTTTGTTGGGTTCATTGAATTTATGGGGTTTCTAATATTCGCCCATGTCAAAGAGCCCGCTTGATAGACGTTGAAATCAGTTTTAGAAAGGCAGCTTATTGTTCTTCAAATGGCTCGAAGGAAGGGCAATTAGTAGTGCCCAGGGAATAGGTATAAGAAGAAGGGAAAATGAGAGAAGGGAGATAATACGAGAATGATATGAATTATTGAAGGATGCGCAGGATTTGGTGGAGTTCTTCTTTGATTTCTGCCAAGATATCACCGTGTGGTACGGCGGTAGCATCACCCTTTTTCATAGCCTTGAGCCTGTTTTTGGCACCTGCTATGGTGAGCCTTTCTTCGTAAAGGAGCTTTTTTATCGCTCCGAGGGTCTCAATATCCTCCCGCTTATACACGCGCTGACGGGAGTCTGCCCTTTTCGGCCTCAGGGTGGGGAACTCTGACTCCCAGTAGCGAAGTACGTAGGGTTTTACCCCAACCATCCGGCTAACCTCACCGATCCTGAAATAGCGCTTATCGTCCGGGATATACATCTCGCCAAATGAGCTAAAGTGAACTGAAGTGAGCTAAGGCTTTAAAATAGCACGAAGAGCCCAGATGCTCACAGCCGAAGTTCTATTCGCAGACAAGGGACTCAACAAACTCAATCCGTGTGTAGAGGACCATCTCTCAATCTTCCACCTGTGTGGCGGCGAATCTCGCCGATTACCTTTCCATGAATAGTATTTACCTCATCGTCTGTCAATGTTCTTTTGTTAGATCGGTAGCTAATTCTTACAGCTAGGGCCTTTTCGGTGGGATCAATCTGTTTTCCCTGATACACATCAAATACGTCCACAGATTCGATCAGGCCTTTCCCCATACCCTGTATAATCTTTATGAGCATGGCACTCTCAAGAGAGCGACTAACGATAAGAGAAATATCTCTCCTCACAGCGGGAAACTTGGCCAGGGAGGTAAATTTCTTTACCCAGACAACCAAGGGTAGCAGGGCATCTATGTCGAGCTCCAGGATATAGGCCTTGTTTCCGAGCTCATATCCCGCAAGAGTCTCTTTTGAAACCCCGCCGAGGACGCCTATCTCCGTGCCAGATGAAAAAATCCGGGCGTATTCACGGAGTCCGAACCCCTCCTTGGGAGCGGTTCGGCCATATTCGGGCTCGGGTATGCCCAGGTCCTCAAGGATATTCTCGGCTACGCCCTTGATGTCGTAGAAGTCAAATTCCTCCGGTTTCCCGTACCAGGTTTGTCTGGACCTCATCCCGGTGACCAAGGCAGCGAGCATGTTTCGTTCGTGTGGCAACTCTTCGCTGGCCTGGATGTAGACCTTTCCCCACTCGAAGATGCGCAGATCGCTCTGGCCCCGCAAGGTATTCAATCTGATGGTTGAAAGGAGTCCAGGAATGAGGGAGGTTCTCATAACCGATTGCTCTTGGGAGAGTGGGTTTAACAGTTTGACAAAGGATCTCAGACCACTGTTTTCTTTTGCTCCCAGCACATCAGCAGATTGTGGAGAGACAAAGCTGTAGGTAATGACCTCGGTAAAGCCGAGACCCACCAACAAGGCCTTGCAGCGGTCCCTGAGAGAGAGTTCAGGTTGTTTTTTTTCGGTCGGCTTGATTGGAGGAAGGGTGACGGGGATGTTGTCGTAGCCGACGAGGCGGGCTATCTCCTCAAAGAGATCGGCCTCCCTCGTAACATCTCCCCTGAAGGCAGGTGGTTTCACTAAGAGCTTGTTATGATCCTGTTCTTGTACCTCCATATGAAGGCCAGAAAGGGAATCGACTATTTCCCTCTTATCGATGCTCATACCCAAGAACTCATTGGCCTTATCTACGCGCAGGGTAATCTCCGGGGCAGACCACGGCCTGGGGTAGCAGTCAATGATCCCCTCGGCAACAACGCCTCCAGCCAGCTGTGCAATGAGCGCAAGGGATCTCTTCAGGGCGAAGGCAGTACCTTCTATATCGATACCCCTTTCAAAACGGTATGATGCCTCGGTAGCCAGGGAGAGCCACTTTGAGGAACGGCGGATCGATGTTGGATTGAAGTAAGCGCTTTCTATGAGGACCGCAGTGGTGTTTTCTCTTATCTCGGAGTTGAGGCCGCCCATGATCCCGGCGACGGCGACCTGCTGCTGCCCGTCACAGATCATGAGCGTTTGATCATTGAGGTCTCGATCCTGGCCATCGAGTGTGGTGAAGACATCGCCAACCTCAGCCCGCTTTACCACGATCCTCCTGTCGGCAAGCTCGTAGTAATCGAAGGCATGGAGGGGTTGGCCGAGCTCCAAAAGAACATAGTTTGTGATGTCAACCACGTTGTTGATTGCCCTGATTGCTGAGGCATGGAGCCGGTAGCGCATCCAAAAAGGGGAAGGGCCGACGGATACCCCTTCTGCCAGACCTGCCGAATACCGAGGACAACCCTCGGGGTCGATGATGGTTACCCGCGCTAGATCGTCGATCTTTCTGTCGCTGGTCTCAAAGTGGATGTCGGGCATGGTGACCGGTTTTTTTGTCAGGGAGCCGATCTCCCTGGCAATACCTATTGCCGATGCACAGTCGATCCGGTTGGGAGTGAGGGTGATCTCAAGGATCCAGTCTTCCAGATCCATGGCGTCAGAGAGCGGCTGACCGGGGGCAAGATCGTAGGGAAGGACCATGATGCCAGTATGGTCGTCGGTGAGATTAATCTCGTCCTCTGCCAAGAGCATTCCGTAGGATGATTCACCCCGTATCTTGCTCTCTTTGATGTGCATGCCATTGGGAAGGGTTGTTCCTGGCAGGGCAAGCGGCACCAGCATTCCTTTGCTAATATTAGAAGCCCCGCACACCACCGATACCTCTCCTTTGCCAGCGTCGAGCTCACAGATAGAGAGCCGGTCGGCTCGGGGATGGGGGTGTATATCCAAGATCTTTGATACAGTTACATTATCAAGACCTTGGCCCTTATGTTCGAGACCCTCGACCTCAAGCCCTGCCATGGTTAGCAACTCTGCCAGTTCATGAGGTGCTTGATCAATCTCCACAAATTCTTTCAGCCATCTAAGGCTAATCTTCATGGGTGATTATCCTTTGTTTCTGACCCTTAAAATTGTTTAAGGAACCTGATGTCATTCTCAAAAAAGAGCCTGATATCATCCAGGCCCGATTTGAGCATGGCTATCCGCTCAACTCCCATACCAAATGCAAAGCCTGAGATACTCTCCGGGTCGTAACCGACCACCCTATAGAGTTCTGGATCTACCATGCCAGAGCCCAATATCTCGAGCCAGCCCGTATGAGAACATACCCGACACCCTTTCCCTCTGCATACTACGCACCTGATATCTACCTCTGCACTGGGCTCGGTAAAGGGAAAGAAGCTGGGCCGAAACCGGAGGTCGGTATAAGCACCAAACATCTGGTGCACAAAGGTTGTCAGTGTTCCCTTGAGATCACCAAAGGAAACCCCCTGATCTACAAGGAGACCTTCTACCTGGTGAAACATGGGGGTATGGCTGATATCAGAGTCGGGACGGTACGCCTTTCCCGGAGCGATAATGCTCACCGGTGGGGGCTGGTTTTCCATGATCCTGATTTGCATTGGAGAGGTGTGGGTTCTCAAAACCACATTATCAGAGACGTAAAAGGTATCCTGCATATCTCTGGCGGGATGATCCTTGGGCATGTTTAAGGCCTCAAAGTTATAGTAGTCAAGTTCAACCTCAGGTCCTTGAACAACGCGAAAACCTAGGGTCACAAAGATTCGGCATATCTCTTCTGTTGTCTGGGTAATCGGATGGACGTGGCCTAAGGGAGGTCTTCTTCCGGGAAGAGTTACATCGAAAACGGAAATCTCAGCCTCAGCCTTGGCTGTTAGGGCATCAGTTGCCGCTCGAAACGCTTTTCGGAGTTCCTCTTTTGCCTGGTTTGCCAGTTTGCCTATGGCCGGTCGCTCTTCCTTGGGCAACTCTGGGATTCTTTTCAAAAGAAGGGTAAAGCGGCCTTTCCTGCCAAGGTACTCCTGCTGTAATTGTTCGATATCAGCACTTTCAGCAAGTGTTTCAAGCTCCTTGAGGGCCTCATTTTTTAATGTGAGGAGGTCGTTTTTCAAAATACCCCTTGTGGGTCTTACGGTTTCATCGATTGTCTGGATCTTGCTGCTTTTTTCACAGTCAGGGCCTGATATGGCAAGAGCGGGGGTGCACTTGATCCTGCCCAGGGCCGGATCAATGTGGCCTTAACCTACAAGGTCTCAGTGCCGGAGAGAGAAAGGCGGGCTACCTGATCCTGACCGGATAGCGAAATGAACGGTTATCGAAGATAACTCACCCCACCATCTTGGCTACCTCAGCAAACCCCGTGGGGTCGGTGACAGCCATATCAGCAAGGATCTTGCGGTCGAGTGCAATACCTGCCTTTGTGAGTCCTCCCATAAGGGTGC
>JAFDDT010000216.1 GCA_019310725.1 Deltaproteobacteria bacterium
CCCAACGCGCCAGATCTTGCCCTGAAGATCGCCCAATCCCCCGCCAATCTCTATTCCAAAATCATTCAGGAGGCCTCTCCGCACTTTCACATCGTCTACGCCATCGGGAATGCAAACAGCATTCAACATGGGCAGGCGCTCAGTTTCTGGAACAAGCATGGAAAGACCCATGGCCTCTAATCCGGCCACAAGGGCCCTGTGGTGCAGTAGGTGCCTGGTAAAACGTTCTTTAAGGCCCTCTTCTGCAATGATGCGCAATGCCTCACGGAGCGCATAGATCATATTAATGGGTGCAGTGTGGTGGTATTTTCTGTCAGCGCCCCAGTAGCTCTTGACCATACTCATATCGAGGTACCAGCTAGGCACCGGGGTCTTGCGGCTGTTAAGAGCCTTCATGGCAGCAGAGCTGAATGAGATAGGTGCTAAGCCAGGGGGGCAGGATATACACTTTTGGGTGCCGCTATAAGCCGCATCAATTCCCATATTGTCCACGCCTATTTCCATCCCTCCAAGAGAGGTAACCATGTCCACAAGAAACAGAGCGCCTGCTTCTCGGGCAATATTCGCAATGTCTCGCAGGGGTTGGCAAACTCCGGTGGAGGTCTCTGCGTGCACCACGGCAACAATTTTTGGACTACGTCCCTTGACTGCCTTTCGCACAGCCTCTGGATCAATGGCTCTTCCCCATTGCCCATGGATCTCGATAAGCTCGCCACCCACGCGGTTCACAATGTCTGCCATTCGGGTGCCAAAAACCCCATTTATGCATACCGCTACCTCTTCTCCCGGTTCTACCAGGTTGACAAAACACGTCTCCATACCTGAGCTGCCTGTGCCTGAAACCGGTATGGTGAGGTCGTTTTCAGTGTGGAAGAGAAACCTGAGCAGACGCTGGGTTTCGTCCATGATGGAAAGGAAATAGGGATCGAGATGGCCAATGCATGGAGCAGACATGGCTCCCAACACACGGGCAGGCACATTGCTTGGCCCTGGTCCCATAAGTATGCGTTCACCTGGGTCGATGTCTCTGAACTCGCTTGCGTTGATACTCATCACTGCCTCCAAATGTTTTGTTATGAAGGATTCAAACCATAAGGATTCGAGTCCAACCTCTTCAGACTGTTGCTGAAATCCCTTTTCTCTGGGTCTAAAACGTTTTTGACAAATCTAAGGCTCCCTCCAGGCGATGTCAAAACTCGCCTTTAGGGCTCAAACAGTTGACATCGCTTATCTTCCACTTCGCCAAGATCTGTTACCAAAAACCGTTTTAATGACCAGTCAAAGGGATTTCCATTTGAGCAACAGACTGTCTTATACTGCCATTTTCCTCGGTAAGCAAAGAGAATCGGTGTGATTTATGGGTTTTCGCCAAGGATTTCCGAATGTCGGTATAGTCTCTCCAGTAACTTTCTGGCTCGAGTATACACCCAAGGCTCTGACGCCTGGATGTAGGCACCCTTTTTCGGTGCGTGCACTCCATGGATTCCAAAGAAGACACGTATTTGGGGCTGTATCATTTCAAGATCTGAAACCATCCAAGTTACATACCTCAGCATCACTCTTGGATGTTGTTTGGATAGTCGATTCAATAATCTTGTATCTCTCGGATAGATAACTGTTTACTTTTTCAATTAAATTGTCCTGGTCTATCACAGAACCATTCCTCTGATCGAGTACCATGTGGGCAGAGAAAACAAGCATATCAGGTGTAATTGTCCACAGATGAACATTAAACAATTCCTTAATCTCAGGGAACCGTGATTTGAGGTCGTCTGAGATGATATCGGTGTTCAGCCCTGTTGGAGCCATTTCCAGTAAGATCGTGGTCGATTGCTTTAGTATGCCCAAAGCCCAATACGCTATCATGGCTGATATCCCCAAACTAACTATGGGGTCGATGATATTCCATCCAGTGTATAAGATGATAATGGCTGCTACTACGATGCCCACCGAAGAAGCGGCGTCTGCAATCATATGATAGAACACGCTTCTAACATTCATATCTTCTTTGTGGCTCCCATGAAGAATAGCAATACTGACCATATTCACAGAAAGCCCGATAAAGCCAATGATCAGCATGGAGAAACTAAGCACTTCTCTAGGGTAGATGATTCTGAGAACTGCCTCGTAGATTATGATACCCACCACAAGCAGTAGAAATAAGGCATTAACAAATGCGGCTACGATTTCCGCCCTGTATAAACCGAAAGTCCTGTGGTGGCAGAGGGGTTTTCTTGCTATCATGATTGCGACTAAGCTTATTCCAATAGCAAAACAGTGTGTAAACATATGCCCTGCATCACTTATGAGAGCAATGCTATGGGTTAGAAAGCCACCAATGAGTTCGACAATCATTACTATTGATGTAATGGATAATGACAGGAGGAGCTTTCTCCTCTCCGCAGAGCGATAGTTAGATAGCCGTTCTGAGAATGCGTTCTTAGTATTCTGTTTCTGCATCTATTTTGTCCTTCGTTCCCGTCTACGATTCCAAATGAACCTCAGAGATAAGCTCAGGTAGCTGTTCTCGGAGGGCAATGTGATACCGAACATGTTCAGATCTAAGGAATTGGTGACGTTCAAAAGTTGTAGCAAGGTTCTAATTTTCAATAAACTGTCAGATAGGCCAATTCCTTCAAGGCGCTATCCATCCTGTTATGATGAGGTGGCCAATCTTTGAGGGTTCAAGAAACATTTCATTAGGTCTATGAGTTCGCAGGAGTCAACCCTCAAAGATTTGGCCACTGCCGGCGCGGGTGGAATCCCTCTAGGATACCGCCTTTCAGGAACAGGCCTATCTGCCCTAGAAAGGATATCAAACAATTGTGGCTTTATGTTGAGTAATTCATAAAGCCGCAACTTTTGAACGTTTCCAAACAATTACTCGTTAGTTCCATTCACTAGAGAGGGGAGGTTTCTTCCGGTGCCGTTGAAACTAAAAAGCGACGGTAGTAGGCTAATAGCAGGCATGTCATGGGTAGGGCGATAAGAAGCCCCAAAATTCCCAGCAGCTTCCCCCATACCGACAGAGACAACAAAATTATAGCAGGGTTTAGACCAGTCACCTGACCCATGATTTTGGGCACCAATATGCCATCCTGGATAGCCTGAACTACCACGAAGACCAGGCCGACCAGAGCTAATGGGACCCATATACCACCTCCGGTCTCCAGTCCATGGACAACAGCCAGAAAAAAGGCCGGTATGAGTCCGATGATCTGCAGATAGGGAACCATATTCAAAAGCCCAATGAAAAGGCCCAGCAAGACTCCAAGTGGCAAGTTAATGAGCCAAAAGCCAATAGCGAACAGTATTCCGACAGTAGAGGCAACCAAGGCCTGACCGCGGAAATAGCGGTTCATGGCCGAGTTGAATTCGCTTGCAAAGTCCGCGACGGTCTCCCGATACGCAGGGGGGATGAGATCTTTCCAGCCCTCTCTGACCTTCTGGTAATCAAAGAGCAAAAACACGAGATAAAGCCCAATCACGGCCAGTCCCACGAGGCCCATAATAAAACTGGCGGTTCCAGCAATAAGCCCCCACACCCCAGGCAAAACCTTACGGGCCACAGCCTCAGCGATTTTCCAGAAATTCTCAGTTCTGAAGAAGTCCTGAACCTCCTTTCGCGTCGCATAATCTTTGAGTGCCTGCCAGAGATCTGGGGGCAGATGTTTGGCGGCCCGTTCAGCCAGGTCCGAATTGCTTACTATTCCGGATATGATCTGGCCCATGTGCCCTATCTCATCCACGATCACGGGGATGAGAAGCCAAACCAACAGCGCCAAAAAGGCCATAACGGAAAACAGACTAATAAACACAGCAGCAATGCGGTTGGGAATCTTCTTTTGGATTAAGAGCACCAGCGGATTGATCAGGTAGGCCAGAAGCAGGGCAACTGCAAAAGGGATCAAAACGTCGCTCAAATACCCCAAGAGCCAGACCAGGCCCCACAATAGTGCCGCGGCAATGCCCAGGCGCATGACGCGGTCGAGTGTATAAGGTTTGCCGCCGAAAAGCATAATACTCCAGTGGCCACATTCACTTTTCTGGGAAAAATCCAGGGATACATTGTTCTTATAGGAGCAAATGAGCAGAAGATCAACAAAATTCGCTGGCCTTACCCAGGACTCGACCTTCGTAGCCGAAACGGCTACCTCGGCGGAGCAGGTTGCCCCGTGCACAAGCACGGGGAGCTTCACTGAACAGGGGTGGTTGAAAGGAAAGACTATAAGTTGAATACTCAGGGGGAGTTTCAGAGAACAGGTTCATGATATTTCAATTTTTTCTCAGGGAGGAGGTAGATGAGGCCAATTGTAAGGAATGGTATTATCGCCAGGAAGATAAGAATAGTGTGGATAGAAAAGATATCGGCCAGTTTTCCTGTCACAGGTGCCATCATTCCTCCGGTTCCAAAGGCCAGACCCATCATAAGGCTCGATACCATTGATCTACCCTTGGGAGCTAATTCCTGTGCCATTGCCACGCCGAGGGGCAGGGTAGCCATAGAAAAGAATCCCGCCAGAAAGGCGCTGAAAAGGACCCAGTTTCCCGTACTCAATAGCAGCAGGTACAGGCTGGGCGTTGTCAGGCCGTGGGCACAATAGAAAATTGGTTTATATCCAATTCTATCTGACAGGTGACCGGCTAGAAGCCCGCTGATTGCCCCGGCCACTGTAAAGAGAGACAACACTGCTCCAATAGATACAAGCGAGTACCCTTGCTGCGCATATAATACTGGGATAAAGGTCCTGAAGGATACACCGACAAATGCGCGCAAAACCAAGATTACCCAAATCAGGATAATCGACTTCCATACTGTTCCAAGCACTTCTTTGATCGAACGGATAAAACCAAGATCTTTCAAACCCTCCCCCTGGGGAGGCGGAACGATCCTGAAGAGAAGAAGCATCACTGACAAGCCAAAGATCATGGTGAATGGCGATGCCCCCAGACCGTAGGCACCCACAAAATAGGTAATAAAAAGCGGCCCGACCCCAAAGGCCAGGGTTCCGCCCATGTTAAAAATTGACATTGAAAACCCGAAATGCCGCCCGGAGTAAGTAGATACCATGCCGGCCACTGAGGGATGAAACATAGATGAACCGATAGATCCTATACATATAAAAAGCAGCAGGACCAAATACCTGGGGGCTACCCCAACAAGAGAGATAAATACTATGGCCAAGAAAGGGCCGCCCAACACGAACAAACGTGTTCGGGAGCGATCGGCCAAGTATCCCACTGAAGGTTGAACGATAAATGCCAGAAATCGGCTTATCCCTGTTATCAGGCCCACCTGTGTCAAGGTGAGGAAAAACCTTTCAACAAACACAGGAAGGAGAGGATTGATAAAAGATGAATAAAAGTCACCGGTAAAATGAACAAGCGTCAGTCCGAAGATTACTTTTATATTAGCGTTTTTTTCAGGTTGCATCATATTTGATTTGATACTGTCTCACCGCCCATCCCGAAGCGGGACTAGAGACACAGAAAGCAGAGAAGGGAGATCAAGCGCTACGGGTGAGTTCTTTGAATTTTCAACACATCTCCCTTTGTGTTCCACGGTAACATCAAACTCCAGGGCATGGGTGTCTTTTTTTTGGTTATGCCCTGTGACATGGCCCCTTACTGGGTCGATTCAAAATGGTTTATTGAGCCATA
>JAFDDT010000030.1 GCA_019310725.1 Deltaproteobacteria bacterium
CCTTCCTTGAGAGAGGGGGCCGGCTGAAGATAATCTGGCAGGTGTTGGCTCTCAATGAGGCGTCCGCGACACAGAACAGTTGCATGCTCAATGATGTTTTCCAGCTCTCTCACATTGCCCGGAAAATCATACTCCATTAGGATTGAAACCACCTCTGGTGATGTAGCGGTTATCTCTTTTCCGCTCAACCGGTTAAAGCGTCTCAAGAAATGCTCAACCAGGAGCGGTATATCCTCCCGCCTTTCTCTGATAGGAGGCAGTGTCAGCTTAACCACATTGATTCGGTAATAGAGATCATCCCTGAAGGATCCCTCTTTGACAAGGGCACCCAAATTCTTGTTCGTGGCTGCCACGATCCTAATATTTGCATGAATCGGCTTGTTTGACCCGAGTGGCTCATAGGTTCGCTCCTGCAACACCCTCAGCAATCTCACCTGAAGATGGGAGGAGAGATCACCTATCTCGTCTAGGAAAAGAGTTCCCCCTTCTGCTGCAGCAATCCTGCCTATCCTATCTTCTCGTGCATCAGTGAATGCGCCTGCCTTGTGGCCAAACAGTTCTGACTCGACCAGAGTATCTGGTAGTGCACCCAGATTCACAACAACAAGAGGACCCTTGCTCCGTGCGCTCAACGAATGAATAGCCCGTGCAAAGAGTTCCTTTCCGGTTCCACTCTCTCCTTCCAGAAGCACGGTGCTATCGCTCTGGGCAACTTGCTCCAGAATGCCAAAGAGCCGGTGCATCTCTTTATTTTTACTTATTATATCAAAAAATGTGTGTTTGCCCGTCAGTTCTTTTCTGAGCTCCTCTTCCAGACTCAGATCCCTGAATGTCTCAACCCCGCCTATTATTTTGCCGTGCTCGTCCTTGAGGATAGCTGTGGAGATACTGACAGGAACCCGTAATCCCTCAGAATTAACAATAAAGATGGGTTGGTTCGTTACCCTTTTCCCTGTTTCTATAGTTTCTCTCAGGGCACAGTGTTTCTCGCATATGTTTGCCCGGAAAACCTCCCAACACTGTCGGCCCACTGCCTCCTTCTTGGGTATTCCCGTAATATGCTCGGCAGCCCTGTTGAATGACGTAATACGCCAATCCAGATCCACCGTAAAAACACCGTCTGCAATGCTATCCAGGATTATAGACGTTTGATCTTTTACCATGTGGGTTTGTTGGGTTTGTTGAGTTTACCTATAACTTTAGCTCACTTCGAACTTTAAGTACTTTAGGCACTCTCCCCTCATATATACCGAGCCGCATATCGCCTGACGGGATGGCCATCTAACACATGGAACTGTCTGATCTTTTTCAGGGTAATTGGTGAAAATATGCCTATGGGAAGATATATTATCTTTTTTCTCATACGGGAGGCAAATGATCTACATAGAGAAGACGGTGGCATGGAAGCCACATAAACGACATGCCTTTCAAGGGAGTAATCAATGGCCGCAAGGAGAAGCCTTTCTGGCTTGTTTCTGGCGATGTCAAAAAACCGATCCTTCCATATGTCATACACCCTCAAAGGGGGAAACGTAAGCATGAATCCCCCATACTGACATCGGGATATCCCTGGTCCCACTACCTCTTCACCAGCCGGGGTACTGTAAAAGGCCATATCTGATTCCTGATTGTGTTCCCCCAGCCAGGTAACTCGCCAAGGGAAGCCCTCTTTGCCTGCCGCATCAGGGTGATCGGGGTCGAAAACAATTACTACGGATCCGGCCTTTCCTCTAAAGGGAATATTTTCTCGTACATATACCGTTCCCTCTTTCCAGTTCCTGAGGGTCTCCCTGATGTCGATTCCGTCCATCATCGAGCTCACAAAGGGAACAACCCTGGTGTTGTCCTCCGACTTCTCCTTGAGAGCCCTCCTCTTCAAATAATCGCCAAACCCTTCTACCACAATATCCTCTGGTTGGTGTGAGCAGATCGTATGTCTCTTGAAATCCCGTTTCCACTCACCCGGGAACCTCTCTTTTTGCCTCCTCTTTATAGGTACCGATACCAGTCTTTTTCGTAGCATCCTGAAATGCCGATGAAATCTGATTCTTTTCTGATCAAGGAACAAATCCTCACCTTTGAGGCGAAGGACTGGCAATCCGGGGGAATCTGTCTGCCAGGGATACTCTGTTGCCAAATCCCAGACCTCGTAGGCAAAGTTATCATCCACCGAGCCCCTGGCAGCTACCAGCAACTGGTATAAATCAGGCGTTAGAAACCCGCTCAGAAGGGCATAGTTTGTGACAAACTTGTTAAAAACCCGGAGCTGGCTTAGGCTCACTTCATCTTTGTGCTTCTTCAAATGATTTTTTCTCGCCCTTTCTATCAACCCATCAATGGCCTCCAATCTGTCAGGTTCAGGCATATGAGGATCATTCCTAAACCGTTCATACAGGGCAGCAAGAAAGGGTATCTCGGTCATGATCTCCCTGCTCGATTCCCCGTGCAAATGGGCCAGCATAACTCCATCTCTGCTCTTTCTGCCAATGACCTGTGCCTGGGGCTCATCCAGATAGGTTACAAGACCCGGAAAGTGAGCCAGTCCACCTACAAAAAGTACCCTCTTGCCTTCACTATTCAGTTGCTGCAGATGATAGGCCATGGTCCTCTCCCGCAGTCTATCTTGTGTGTTATGGAGAGGAGTGGGATGGGCATTCAGGAAACTTTGACAGTACCGCCAGTAACCTATGCGCTTAATCGAGTAAGGATCTGGCATAGGTGTCCGGTCTATAGGGTATCCATCAGTATCCCTGTCTATGAAATGGACAGGCAGATCCCGGGATAGCGCCAACCTCACTGCCTCTATCTGCCCGTCAGTTGGCTCGATGGGGAGGTAGACAAAGATGTGATCATCCTCCTCGTAGTAGACTACAGAGAGCAAGGGCAATCTCTTGATGCCCTCTAGGAGCTTCTCTCGTATCGAGGGAGGATATTCAATCGCCACGATCTCTGGTCTGAAGGAGGCAAATTGATGCCTGACCTCAAGGGCAAACTCGACCCTGTTGTGCAGGATAGGTATAAGCCTGACATTTTTCCATTCAAATGGTTCTTGTGTTCCCATAATAGTCAAAATATCCGGCAGCAACATCATCCAGAATCATGGAAGCCGCTTCTTTGAGTGCTGTCGCTATCCTCTCCTTTACCATCCCTTTGCCTTTCTGAGAGTCACCAATGCTCAACCTCTTTAGGGCATATCTGGCAACATTGATTCCATCCCTGACCGTATACCTCTCATCTGCCTTGTGGGCTATCTGAAGAAAATTGACAACATAGTCCAGGATCTGGTCATCGGCAAAGGGAAGATTGGCAGATAGGATCAGCCTCTCTTCTTCTCTGTCAGGAAAATCGATGAGAATCTGGGGCTGGAGTCTGGAATGTATATATTCGGGAAGATCAAAGGTGCTGGCGTCATCGTTCATTGTGGTACAGAGGCGAAAATCGGGATGTGCCTTAATCTTTATGCCTGCTGCAATTGACTCTACATAACGACGGTTATCCATCAGGGGTGCCAGGGAGGCCCAACTCTTTTCACTCATCCTGTTCCCCTCATCAATAACCGCTACCCCTCCCTTGATCATGGCAGTAACAATAGAGCTCGCCATATATTTTATCTTTCCCTGATCGCTAATAACGGGGGTGACGATCAGATCCTCTGGCCTCGTATCTATGGTCGCTTGAAAGAGATACACACGTCGATTCAGGCTTTTGGCTGCATAATAGGCCAAGGTGGTCTTTCCCACCCCGGGCTTGCCTATCAGCCGTGGATTTAATGGGAAATCGCCTGAACCCATTACCAGCCATGCTGCCATTATTTGGGTTACTAACTCCTGTTGGCCTACCCAATCCATGGGCAATTCATCGGGCTGGCTCAGGTACAGGGTTACGCCATCGATTGTTGCCGTCTCCATGATGCCTCGTGCTCCTTGTTTTCGTCTTTGGGCGTAAGGTTACGAAACCGCTTCCGCGCTGACCGCTCCTTTCTCGCGTGATCCCTTCCGGGTTGAGGTCCCTTTTTGGCAACCCGGGCGTCTTTCCTGCCCCTGCGAAGCCTGGCAAGTCGCTTTACTTCACCATATTTTCCGTATCTTCCACCCATCGAGGTATTATGAGATCTCCTCCGCCGAATGTCAACTCCCATAAGGCTGTTGCCAGGGCAACGTCAAAGTCATGGATATGCGTGTCTTTATTTTGATTGAGATGTCATTCTGAGTGATCCCGCCAGGCGGGAGAGCGAAGAATCTACGATTTGCGGGCAGATACTAGAACTAGAATCTAGATTCTTCGTCGCTTCGCTCCACAGAATGACAAAATGTGGTTCTTCAGACCTATCCTCGATCCAAGAGATTGAGGATCTGCAATTTTTTCAATAGCTATTTAATCACGCTGTTATTGGCTGTGTATTTCATTGATTTTTCAGACCCCGCCCCGTTAAATTTGCAAACTATTTAACTGGGGTCAGAAAATCAGGGAAAATAATGATGAGATTAAGCTCTCTGCGCACCTTGCGAGCTCTAGCACTCCTGCTAGCAGGAGTGCGGGCGAGAGATTGCCAGCACACATACCATCCCGCGGGATGGTTTATGGTATTAGTGATCAACAATGAAAAGAGCTGGGCTTGCTCACCGGAACGCCTATCCGATATGAGGGTACCATCTACTCGTTAAGTGCGAGCTCTATTAGTCGATCCAGGAATTGAGAAACGGTTAATCCTGCTGTGCGGACCGCCAATGGGAAGAGGGAGTTTTCAGTCATACCTGGAAGGGTATTGGTTTCCAGGAGATATACATCGTTGCCGGTTACTATCATATCGGATCTGCTGAATCCTTTGCAACCAAGCACGCTGTGGGCCTTTAGGGCATACGCCTGAATCTTTTTACAGACATCATCAGAGAGTGTAGCCGGACATATCTCTTTGGATTCACCGGGAACATATTTGGCCGTATAGCTAAAGAAGCGGTGTTCTTTCTGGGGAACGATTTCGATTACGGGCAAGGCCTCTGGCTCGCTGTTGCCGATGACACCGCAACTAACCTCTCTGCCATCTATATATTCCTCGGCTATTATCTGTGAGCCCATGGCAAAGGTTTCCTCCATTGCCGCAGCAAGCTCCTCGCGTGTCGCGCAGATATTCAATCCAATACTCGATCCCTCTGCTACCGGTTTGATTACCACCGGCTTTCCCAAAACGGATAATATCTCAACCGGATCACACCCCCGATCCTTAGATAGCAACATCTCCTGAGGCACCGTGAGACCAATGGATCTAAATAATTTCTTGCTTACCGATTTGTTCATTGCCAAAGAACTCGCCAACACACCTGAGCCGACATAGGGAAGATCCAAAAGATCAAGAAACCCTTGCGTACAACCATCTTCTCCTTTCTTTCCATGAAGAAATATTAGCGCAATATCTATGTTCTTCGAATCATGTATCAGCCTGACCAAATCTGATCTCGGATCATACCGCTCTACCTGATACTTCGCTTTGTCCAGGTTCTTATACACAAATTCTCCACTTTTCAGCGATATCTCCCTTTCCCGTGACCATCCTCCAGCAATAAGTGCGATTCTCCGTTTACCCATGATCTCCCCTCGCGTAATAGATGTATGTGGATTTTTTGAAAATATCATAAAAGATGAAAAAAAATAAAATAAAAAAAAGTTATCAAAAGAACTGTTCTCATCCCTTCTTTCAATAAAAATGGATAACCTTATTCTGGCCTGGCTTACACCAGTGCGATCATCCGAAGACAAGCAAAATGCTTGCCCATTATCTAGGCCTTCGACCTTTTCCGCCGTGCCAGCAAAAATCCATGCTAAGAAAACGAAAGGCTTTAAAAAATGGAGCTTTTGAGAGCAAATGATAGATTGACAATATCGGCAACATTTCTGTTGCGTGTTGAATAGAAATAAAAGTAGCTGAATTCAATAGTAATTTTTCACGATCTTCCTTTCTATGCCCAGTAAGGATTTGAAAAGGCCGCACACCATTATCCTCACCAAATCAGTACGTTAGCCCTGTTGAAAACTCAAGACAGGCCTAAGATTATTTTCCATGTAATCGCCTTTGACAGCCATGCCTTGTTTTATTAGAAATTATAGAAATTCTTAGCATGGCAATGAGAAAAAGTTTGGTACAAAACTAACAAAATAATGTACCAGTTGATCGCATGCTTTACTGAACAGTTTGTTATGATATCGTATCAGCAAAGGCTCCCCTTGTACCACGATGCTGTGCTAACAGATCCTTCTTTTTCTTAACTCCAAGATATCGTTGTATGTTTCATTGACTGTGCCCCAGAGCTGAACCCTTTTTCAAGATGACTACCTGGCAAAACTAAGGATTGGAATGGAAACTGTTTGGAACCGAGCGAAAGAATGCCTCAGAGATGTAATGGACCAGAAAAGCTACTCTCTCTGGGTACAACCGATCAAATTTCTGGATTCAGATCAAGGTGCCATCTACCTTGGATGTCCCAACAAATTCTCTCAAAAGTGGCTTCAAGAAAACTATGCCTCGCTCTTTCACAGGCACCTTTCTAACGCCGGGCTCAACGGCCATAAACTGATCTTTAAGGTCTTGTCAAATAGACGCTCACAACAGTTCCAACCCAGTGGAGGCAATGGTAATGGAAAACAGTTAACCCTCCCCACAATGCCTAATAAAATAAAGGCCGGTGACAAATACCTGAACTCACGATTCACGTTTGATAAATTTGTAGTGGGCAAGTGCAATGAGTTTGCCTATTCGGTTTGCAAGGCATTGGCGAACGAGTCTCATTTTCTGTATACATCTCTATTTTTACTGGCTGAAACCGGTTTAGGGAAAAGTCATCTCATTCAGGCTATTGGAAACTCAATTCTCCAGAGAGAACCGAAGGCAAAGGTCCTGTACATAACCACCGAGGATTTTACCAATGAGATGATATACGCCTTAAGGAATAACCTGATCGACCAATTTAAAAACAAATACCGGCGGTTATGCGATGTGCTCCTTTTAGAAGAATTACATTTCCTAGGTGGTAAAGAGAAAACACAGATTGAACTCGGGTACACACTTGATTCTTTGTTTAATGATGGGAAAATGGTTATCTTCACAAGCCCCCTCAAACCAGAAGAAATCCCGAATATGAAAAAGATGCTTTCCTCGAGACTCACCTCGGGTGTTATTACCAGTATAGAAAAGCCTGGGTTTGATACCAGGGTAAATATTCTAAAACAAAAGGCGATAGAGCGAAGTATTTCTCTACCAGAAGAGGTAGCTTGCTTTCTTGCTGAAAACATTACCCAGGATATAAGGCACCTTGAAGGAAGCCTTGACTCCCTGAAGGCCATTTCATTTTTCCTGAAAAAGGAAATAACCATGGACTTGGCAAGAGAGACCGTTAAACAATTAGTGCCTGCCAAACATCTTGCAACTGTTGAGGATATCCAGAGAATAGTGTGCAAATATTTCAAGATTGACATGGAGGCGCTTACATCCAAAAGTAGAAAAAAGGCTATCTCCTATCCGAGAAGTATAGCAATCTATCTCTGCAGAAAATACACAGAAAAACCCTTGGAATCTATCGGTCGCTCCTTCAACCGAAATCACTCAACCATCTTATATGATAATGATAAGATTAAAAGGAATATAAGAATTGACGATACCTTGAGGAGGGAGGTAGAATTCCTCTGTAGAGAGATAGAAGATAGGCTTTCATGATAAAAAAAATTGCCCGTTTACTCCTAATATTTCTCCTTTCTCTTTGCACGTTATATCTCGTGTTTGTCTCGGTAATCTCAGTTTCAATCGGCTTCGCCAACGCACAAAGGCCTGGATTCTGGATGCCAATACTGTGGGGAGTACTCATATTCTGCCTCAGCCTCCTCATCATAAGGTTGATAGTGTATCTATTTAAACAGCTTAAAGTGAAAGAAAAATATCATTATTACTAAGATTGATGCGCCTGTAAAAAGTCCTTTTTACAGGCAATTGCGAATTTAGGGATTCAGGAATTGTGAATTATTCTCAGTACTTAGGCCTAAGGGCAGTAACTTCTCAATAAGTGCTGGTAATAGCTATGGATTCCCGCCGCCGCGGGAATGACGATTGAGTTTAAGTATATGTCATTCCTGCGAAAGCAGGAATCCAGTGATTGGTCACAAATATAATTTACCTCAACTTATTGAGAAGAATGGAACCTTGAACCCCTGAACCTTTGAACCCGTGAACGCCTACAGTGAAACATCATCTAGCAACAGTTCCATTAAACCTCTTACCCTGCCAGGACTCTCTCTTGGTAAAGGCCTCTCTAATGCGTGAAAGGGTCTCATTCTTTCTCAATGACCATTCAGGTGCCACCAATTCATGAGGATGAGGGTCTCCAGTAAGCCTCTGGATGACCATGTCAGGGGGAAGGAGCTCCAGGAAATCACATACAAGATTTACATATTCCTCTTGGCCCAGACATCTGTACTTACCTTCCAGGTATAATTTCTCCATCCTTGTGCCTTTAATAACATAGAGCAAATGGATCTTGATTCCATCAATTCCCATTGCTGCTACCGCCCTTGCAGTAGCGAGCATATCGTGTCTGTCCTCAAAAGGAAGGCCAAGTATCACGTGGGTGCAGATCTTGATCGCCCTGCCCCTGGTTTTATCTACTGCCCCCTTGAAGCACTCTACATCATGGCCCCTGTTTATTGCAGCGAGTGTCCTGTCGTGAATAGACTGTAGCCCATACTCGATCCACACAAGATAATCCTTTGCGTAACTCTCAAGGAGGGCGAGTACTGATTCATCTACACAATCTGGCCTGGTGCCAATAGACAATCCAACGATGTCATCTATTGCGAGTGCCTCTTCATATAATCCTTTCAGTTTCTCATAGGGACCATAGGTATTGGAAAATGACTGAAAATATGCAATGAACTTCTGGGCCTTATATCGCTTCTTAAGGAACTCTTTGCCTCTCATTATCTGTTCTGTGATAGACAGGCCTCGCCTGCTAGCACCAGTACCCGATCCTCTTGAGTTACAATATATACAACCACCGGTTGAAATACGGCCATCTCTATTGGGACAGGTCAGCCCAGCATCGAGAGATATCTTCTGCACCCTGCATCCAAAAATATCTCTAAGATAGGTATTTAGATCAAAATAACGATTTTTCATTCTATTATCAGGAGTAATCTCTTACCTGTTGATTTTCTTTATCCTGCTCATGGTTCACCTACCGTTTACTCAGCACTGAACGCTTATGAGTTTCATATACATTCTAACCTTAAAATTGTAAAATGTTAACTAAAGCTCTAATAAGCATTTATAGAGTTCTAATACCAAGTTGCGATCATGTCATTGCGAGGAGCGAAGCGACGTGGCAATCTATCCTATTGAGATTGTGTCACATTTGTTCGGAATGATCTCTAATGATAGTAGCCGTTTGAGTACAACTTGGTATAAAAGATGACCTAAGTTATTTAGGAGTAGGATATGGACAAGTATCAAATTGCTGAAATAATTCGGAAGAGATTAAAGTGAAAGATCAGGAGCGGTAAATCATTGAAAAGAACCCTAAGTTCCAGCAACTATTCCAAAATGCGATTGAGACATCTAAATACCGATTGGTTGCTGAAGTAATTGACTCGAAAAGATGTCATTCAGGGCATGTTGTTGGCCAAAGGCTTGATTTCGACAGTTCAGGTAATCTCCTTAAAAAAGAAAACCTCGATCTTATCTGCTCCTTTTTGATGATTAACCTAACGGTTTTAATCAATGCCTTTTTTGAAAATCTCATAAATGGCCGGACCCTTAATCAGGTCATGTTTAATACTACCGGATGTTTTGATACCGGCCCTCTCTATAGTGGTTGGGGGCATGTAGTTGCTAAAATGACTGCCGAATTGAAATCCTGATCAAAATGGTATATTGGTTAAATAGTGACTCAAAAATATTACGCACATAGCCTGGATGGAAAACCACCTTCCGAATGGCAGCCACTTGATGAACATCTGAAGAATGTTGCAAAAATGGCAAGATCCTTTGCTGAAGGCTTTGGTGCTGGAGATTGGGCTTATCTGGCGGGACTATGGCACGATATTGGAAAGTATTCGGATGAATTTCAGAAAATGCTTGGCACTGAAGAAGGAAGTGACGCTCACATTGAGACAAGACCCGGGCGCGTAGATCACTCCACGGCAGGGGCAAAACACGCTTCCAATCTTTTAAAAAATAAAGGTAAATTGCTAGCTTATGCCATTGCCGGACATCACTCTGGGCTCCTCGATGGAAAGTCGAATGATGCGTGCCTCCATGACCGGTTGCAAAAAGCTATCCCCGATTACTCTTCCAGTCCTGAATATATCCTAAATTCCAAAAGCTTAGGCGATCTGCCCTTTGCTCTCAATGCCCACAATTCCAAGCGGTTTGGCTTCCAAATTTCCTTTTTCATAAGAATGATTTATTCCTGTCTTGTAGATGCGGATTTTCTTGATACTGAAGCGTTTATGGACAGAGAAAAATCCTCATGGCGAAAAGGATACCCAGCTTTACATGAGTTGGATACTAAACTTGCTTTCGCACTCAATCAATTGTCTGCAAGTGCTCCCAGGACGTCAATCAATAAACACAGGGCGGCAATCTTAAAAAACTGTTTTGATGCCTCGGAACTTCCGCAAGGCATGTTCTCTTTAACAGTACCTACCGGAGGAGGAAAAACGCTTTCATCTCTTGCCTTCGCTATGAAGCATGCCGTCAAATACAACCTGAAAAGGATTATTTATGTTATCCCCTATACCAGTATTATAGAGCAAAATGCGGAGGTTTTTCGAGAAATTTTGGGAGAAAATGCAGTGCTGGAGCACCACAGCAACTTTGAACCGGATGAAGAAGATCATCGCTCACGCCTTGCCTCGGAAAACTGGGATGCGCCAATAATAGTTACTACAAATGTCCAATTCTTTGAGTCATTATATCGCAGCAGGTCATCAAGGTGCAGGAAGATTCATAATATAGCAAACAGTGTAGTTATCCTTGATGAAGCTCAAATGCTGCCGGTTCCATTGTTAAAACCGTGTCTTGAGGTTCTCAGAGAACTTTCATCTGCCTACAGAACATCTATAGTTTTATGCACCGCCACTCAACCAGCTTTATCAACAACGGATACATTCAAAGACGGGTTGGAAGGTGTGCGTGAAATTGTTTCTGATCCCGGTAAACTTTATGTCGAGTTTAAACGGGTTCGAGTTAAAAAACTGCCGGTGATTTCTGACGATGAATTAGCAGACAGGTTAAATGAGCACAAACAGGTCCTGTGTATCGTAAACACGAGAGGACATGCCAGGCGTATTTTCGAGCAGATTCGCGATGGGGAAGAAGGATGCTATCATCTTAGCGCTCTAATGTGCCCCGAACACAGGACAGCAACCCTGAACAAGATAAGATCCGCTCTCCTTAATGGTAGTCCATGCCGCGTTATCAGCACGCAGTTAATTGAAGCGGGGGTGGATATTGATTTTCCCGTTGTATTTCGCTCGGATGCAGGCATTGATTCTATAGCCCAGGCAGCGGGTCGCTGCAACAGGGAAGGGAAATTGCTTGAAGGTGGCCAGGTTTTTGTTTTTTCACCTGAAGATGGTTCTCCACCGGGTCATTTCCGCCAGACCGCCCAGACCGCCGATAGTGTGATACGGCATCATGATGATTTTCTGTCACCCGAAGCGGTTACCGAATATTTCAGGGCGCTGTACTGGATGAAGGGGAATAAACTTGATGAATATCAGATACTGGATGATCTTGGTGAAGGCGCAAAAAACGGGGATTTCCCTTTCAGATCTGTAGATAAAGAGTTCAAGATCATAAAAGATGGCGCTGAATCAGTTATTATTCCCTGGAATAAGGAAGCAGAAAGAATCATCAGTGGGTTGCGTTATTCTGAGTATCCGGCGCTGTTTGCCAGAAAGGCCCAACGTTTCACCGTGCAGGTATATCCAAAGGTGCTGGGTAGCCTTGAATGTTCGGGCAGTGTCGAGCGTCTGCATGATCAGTATTGCGTACTAAACAATATGGATATTTATCGTGATGATCTTGGGCTTTGTCCCGAGGATCCGACCTTTCATGAGGTTGAGAGCTTAATAACGTAATGAATCAAAATAGCGGAAACCATAGAATGAATTATCAGAGGAAGGAGGTGTCTTAATGTCGTATGGGATAAAATTAAAAGTCTGGGGCAGTTATGCCTGTTTCACCCGGCCGGAGATGAAGGTGGAACGAGTCAGCTATGATGTAATGACGCCGTCGGCTGCACGTGCGATTCTTGAGGCTATTTACTGGAAGCCGGCAATTACCTGGGTGGTAGACCGCATCCATGTGCTCAATCCAATCCGGTTTGACAACATCAGGCGCAATGAACTTGCAGGGAAGTTGCCACTCAGTACGATTAAAAAAGCAATGAATGATGGCGTCAGCCCTGTTGAAACCTTTATTGAGAACGATCGCCAGCAGCGTGCGGCAATGGTGCTGCGGGATGTTTCTTACGTCATTGAAGCGCATTTTGAGTTTACTGGTTCTGAAGACAACAACGCAGCTAAACACAAAGAAATTTTTGACCGGCGCGCACGCAAGGGACAGTGTTTTCATCATCCCTATCTCGGCTGCCGTGAATTTCCCGCGCACTTTGGATTGATAGAGGATGGTATCCCTCAATCAGAACTTGTCGGAGAAAAGGATTTAGGCTGGATGCTGCACGATATGGATTTCGGAAACAACATGGAAGCAAAATTTTTCAGGGCAAAGATGCGTGACGGCATTATTGAAATACCCCCCAGAAACGGCAAGGAGGTAAGATCGTGATCCTCAATGCATTGAACAGTTACTACCAGAGGCTAAAGGACGATCCGAATGTAGATATTCCCATGCAAGGATTCGGGATACAGAAGATTCATTTTGCCCTGGTGATTAATCATGATGGAGAATTAGTCCAAGATCCTATTGATCTAAGAGAAATGAAAAATAAAAAGATCCTGCCTAAAGAACTTGTCCTGCCCAAAGAAGTAATAAGGTCTGGGACTAAAATTGCCCCTAATTTTGCATGGGATAACACTGGCTATGTTCTGGGAGCCGACAACAAGGAAAATCCAGAAAGGGCACAGGAGCAATTTGCTACCTTCAAGAAACTGCACCATGACCTGGGTGACAGTCTGGATGACGATGGAATGAGAGCGGTTTTGGGTTTCTTGGATTCCTGGAATCCTGAAAATGTGTCGGAATGGAAACATTGGAATGAAATGTCAGGGGCGAATGTAGTGTTTAAGCTGGATAGTGAATTGCGATATATACATGAGCGCCCCCAGATTCAAGCTGCATGGCTTGCGTATCTCAAACAGAAAACTTCAAAAGTTATCAGACCTTGCCTGGTAACTGGCAATGAATCGCCTGTTGCCCGTCTTCATCCTGCCATCAAAGGAGTTTTCGGTGCCCAAAAAAAAGGGGCAGCTATAGTTTCATTTAATCTGGATGCCTTCGAATCTTATGGCAAAACCCAAAATTACAATGCTCCTGTCGGTGAGGACATTGTCTTTGCCTATACTACAGCGCTCAACTATCTCCTTGCTTTTGACAGCCGACAAAAGGTTCAGATTGGAGATGCTACAACAATTTTCTGGACGGAGCGAGAATCACCTATCGAAGGCTTTATGGGCATTATCCTTAATCCGCGAGATGACACTGGAGACCTGACCAATATTCGCTTGTTCCTTGAAGCAGCACGGGATGGAAAAAAGCTCCCTGATATAGACGACCCTGATATGAGTTTTTACATCCTGGGTCTTTCTCCCAATGCGTCACGTCTTTCTGTTCGTTTCTGGCATGTCAGCACGGTGGAGGATATCAGCGCTAAAATCGGTCAACATTTCAGGGACCTGTCTATAATCAAGAGCTACGACAGCGACCCGGAATTTCCTGGTATGTGGCAACTTCTAAGAGAAACTGCCGTACTGCGAAAATCCGAGAATATCTCTCCTGTCCTGTCCGGTTCAATTATGCGATCGATTTTGACAGGCGCGGCCTATCCACAAAGTTTGATGACGGCAATAATAGGCCGCATACGCGCGGATCAGGAAATAAACTACCTGCGTGCAGCGATGATCAAGGCATGCCTTGTCAGAAAATATCGTATTAACCAAATTTCAAAGGAGGTCACAATGGCATTGGATAAAGAATCAACCAATATTGCGTACAGGTTGGGGCGGCTTTTCGCCGTTCTTGAAAAAGCCCAGCGGGATGCAATCCCGGGAGCCAATACAACCATCAAGGATAGCTTTTATGGTTCTGCATCTGCAACACCACGTACTGTTTTCCCGCGGTTGCTCAGGCTTGCACAGCACCATATACAGAAAGCGGAATACGGGCGTAACACAGACAAAATGATCGAGGAAATCATGCAGGATATTCAGGCGTTCCCCGCGCATCTGAGCCTGGATGATCAGGGCTTGTTTGCGATCGGATATTACCACCAACGAAAGGATTTTTACACCAAATCAAACAAAAAGGAGGATAACAATGAGTGACACTATACAAAACCGCTATGAGTTTGTTTATCTTTTTGATGTAGAAAACGGCAATCCCAACGGTGATCCGGATGCAGGCAATATGCCCAGGATTGACCCGGAAACAAGTTATGGTCTTGTCACCGATGTATGCCTGAAACGGAAAATCCGTAATTTTGTGGAGATTGTCAAGGGCAATCAATCACCATTCAGAATATACATTAGAGAAAAGTCAGTCCTGAGTACAACCAGGAAGGATGCATATGAGGCTGTTAAAAAGAACGAGGCCTCCGTGAAAAATATAATTGAACTTGGGCGTGATTGGATGTGTAAAAATTTTTTCGATGTTCGAACATTTGGAGCAGTGATGGCAGTCAAAGAAAACAACTGCGGCCAGGTTCGCGGGCCGGTTCAGTTGAATTTTGCCCGCAGTATAGAATCCATTGTCCCAATGGAAGTCAGCATTACACGTATGGCAGTAGAAACAGAAAGGGAGGCTGAGCAACGAGAGAAAAGTGGTGCTGTTCAAACGATGGGCCGAAAGCACATCGTGCCTTATGCCCTATATAGAGCAGAAGGTTATATCTCCGCGCATTTAGCCGCCCAGACAGGATTTTCCGAGGGCGACCTGAAATTACTGTGGGATTCCCTGATCAATATGTTCGACCATGACCACTCCGCAGCGCGTGGGAAAATGAATGCGCGCAAACTGATCGTGTTCAAACACGACTCAATGCTTGGCAATGCTCCTGCTCATAGACTTTTTGATCTGGTAAAGGTCAATCGCGGAGATAGTGATTCGAAACCAGTGCGGGCCTTTTCCGATTACCAGGTAAGAATAGATCGGAGCAATGTGCCTGATGGAGTAACTTTGGAAGAAAAGATATAGCGAGATGTACACTGAAGACGACCTCCTCCCCCTTTCCGGCTTACAGCACCTGCTCTTTTCTGAGCGGTTGGGCCTGATGGATTGCATTACGGACAAACAAGGTGAGATAACGAAAAATGGCTGACCATAAAGAACCCCCGCAACTCATCCCGCCCCATGGCGGTTATCGCGATCTGCGATCTTATCAGATGGCGGAGATTGTCTATGATGCCACAGTGGTGTTTTGCGACCGACTCATTTCAAAGCGCTCGCGCACTCATGAGCAGATGGTTCAGGCGGCGCGCAGCAGAAAGCAAAATATTGCCGAAGGCGTGATTGTTCCATGAAGAAGGTGTAAATATGAAAGAAATACTTGCATTCAGAATTATAAATAAACTCAAAAAAAAGGGTCTGATAAGGGATTACGCCATTGCGGGCGGCATGGCATATATCTATTATGATGAACCGATAACCACGGAAGATATTGATGTCTTTTGCATACTTGGGAGGGGAATTGATGCATTGTCCCCCATATACTCGTACGCCAGGGAACTCGGGTTCAAGCCCGAAAAAGAAGGCATTCGCATAGGAACGTGGCGTGTGCAATTCTTGCCTTCCCCGACGGATCTGGAACAGGATGCTGTCCGCATGGCCAACAGGGTCAGGGTAGGAGGTATTACTACAAGAGTAGTCAAACCGGAATATCTTGCCGCCCTTATGCTTAAGGCGGGCCGCACAAAGGATATAATAAGAGTTGACTCTCTGATCGAGCACGGGAGATTGGACAAAGATGAACTCCACAGGGTAATAAAGAAATATGGACTTAGTGACAAATGGCAAGACTACAGGAGGAGAGGAAAGAGATGAAGAGACGCAGTTTCTTGGAAAAACTCAGAATATCGGCCGCAATGCAAAAGGAGAGTAAGATCATTAAGAAAGGACGGATCACTAAGCCCGCCCAGAAGCGCGAGAATTATCAGACTGATTATAGACAGAAGGCTTCCGAATGACTGAGCGCCGGGAATCCCCGCAACTCACAGATTCGCAATCGGAGAAGAAATACATGAACTACACCGAAGACGATTTACTCCCTCTTTCAGGCTTGCAGCACCTGCTATTTTGTGAGCGCCAGTGCGCCTTGATACATATTGAGCAGGTGTGGGCCGAAAACCGCCTGACAGCGGAAGGGCGAATTATGCACGAACGGGCTCATAGGGAGGGTAGAGAATCCAGGGGTGATGTCCGCATTGAATATGCTATGCCCTTGCGGTCCCTTCGGCTGGGGTTGATTGCCAAAGCGGATGTTGTGGAGTTTCATCGAGACACAGAATGTCCCAATAATATTTGGCAGCCCTTCCCCGTTGAGTACAAGCGCGGCAAACCGAAGAAGGACAACTATGACAAGGTGCAGCTCTGCGGCCAGGCGATGTGCCTTGAAGAAATGATGGATGTTGAAATCCCTGCGGGAGCGCTCTTTTATGGTAAAACACGCCGCCGGGAGGATGTGATTTTTGATAGTGATTTGAGGCAGGAAACAGAGGATGCTGCGAAAAAGTTTCACGAGCTTGTTGAAGCAGGAATTACGCCTAAAGCAGTGTATATGAAAAAGTGTGACAATTGTTCCATGTATGATTTATGCATGCCTAAAACAGTTGAGAAGGCCCGGTCAATAAACAGTTATCTTGTAGATGCAATAAGCGAGTAATGAAAAAACACCTGAATACTCTTTTTGTTACGACCCAAGGCGCCTATTTAGCCAAGGAAGGCGAAACCGTTGTTGTCAGGATTGAGAGAGAGGTCCGTCTGCGTGTGCCGGTCCATACAATCGGTGGAATTGTCTGCTTTGGTAATGTGACGTGCAGCCCATTCTTAATGGGGTTTTGTGCTGAACAGGATGTGGCAATAAGCTTTCTAACTGAGAGGGGAAGCTTCCTTGCGCGGGTCCAGGGGCCTGTGTCAGGGAATGTCCTTTTGAGGCGGGAGCAATACCGACAAGCTGATGATATGGATATCTCAGCTCAAATAGCAAAATCGGTACTGACAGGAAAACTTGCCAACTGTCGTACAGTTTTACAGAGGGCATTGAGAGATCACTCTGACAAGTTGGATGCGGAAGAGGTTCATGAGGCATCGAAAAAAATCGGTTATTCATTAGAGCGCATACAACAGAACCTTCCATTGAATGTCTTGCGGGGCATTGAGGGAGAAGCTGCTCGCACCTATTTCAGCGTTTTTGATCATTTGATTATCTCGCAGAAGGAGGATTTTATTTTCCGGGATCGGAATCGCAGGCCGCCCCTGGATCGTGTTAACTGTCTGCTGTCGTTCCTGTACACGCTCGTATTGCACGATGTCCGCTCAGCTCTCGAATCAGTGGGGCTGGATCCTTCTGTCGGGTTTTTGCACAGGGATCGCCCAGGAAGGCCAGGTCTGGCCCTTGATATGATGGAGGAATTCCGGCCCTTTTTGGCGGATCGTTTAACACTTTCGTTGATAAACATGAACCAGGTTCAAAAGAAAGGGTTTAATGGAATGGAATCCGGGGCCGTTTTGATGGATGACGAGACAAGAAAGACGGTTTTGGTTGCCTATCAAAAACGAAAGCAGGATGAGATATTCCATCCCTTTCTTGAGGAAAAAGTCACAATTGGATTATTGTTCCACATGCAGGCATTATTGTTAGCCCGCTACCTGCGAGGCGACCTGAATGGTTATCCCACGTTTATATGGAAGTAGGGTGAAGAATGTTAGTAGTAATATGTTACGATGTCTCTACAGTTGATCCTGAAGGACAGCGCCGATTGCGCAGGGTTGCAAAAACTTGCAAGAATTATGGACAACGGGTTCAGCTTTCCGTTTTTGAGTGTGAAGTTGATCCTGCCCGGTGGGCTTTTTTGCGTCAAAGCTTGATTGATAAAATCGATCCTGAGTTAGACAGCCTGAGATTTTATTTTCTTGGTTCAAATTGGACGCGTCGGATAGAACAGATAGGTGTGAAGAAATCATATGACCCAGATGAGCCGTTGATTATCTGAAGGTAGAGTGCGAACCTGAAGCTCACAACTGTGTGATGTGTAGAATTGCCTTTACAGATTTGATTTTAAGGCATCTTTTCCAGTCATCATATTCGCATCATCTATTTTATCTTTAAATTCAAATAGTTAAAAACATGATCTTCGATAATTGAATATGTCGTGGATTCCAAAATATAGGGTTCGCATAAGAAGGCAAATTTTAGTTTGAAATTCAATGACTTACAATTAAAGAGTCGCCCCCCGCACGGGGGCGTGGATTGAAACGATTTTAAAGGTTTGTGCGCCAAACGCTTTAGCGTCGCCCCCCGCACGGGGGCGTGGATTGAAACATGGTGAGTCTGGCATCATTTAAAATTATTGGCATGTCGCCCCCCGCACGGGGGCGTGGATTGAAACATGAGATTATTAAAATTTTACAAGACTATAAGAGGGTCGCCCCCCGCACGGGGGCGTGGATTGAAACTTAAAATAGATACTAGTAAGGAAGTAGATAGTACGTCGCCCCCCGCACGGGGGCGTGGATTGAAACCTATTACACTATCCTTATCGAAAATCGCTAAAAGTCGCCCCCCGCACGGGGGCGTGGATTGAAACTCAAAATTCTTGATGATTGCGGTGATACCTCGAATGTCGCCCCCCGCACGGGGGCGTGGATTGAAACAGATACAGGAGTACAACCCATGACCAAGGAGAGGGGCGCCCCCCGCACGGGGGCGTGGAGGGAAACAAGGATGATAAGACAGAAATTAAGAATTGTGCGCAGTCGCCCCCCGCACGGGGACGTGGATTGAAACAACGGCAAGATCCGCTGTAGTTGGGAGCCACTTACCGTCGCCCCCCGCACGGGGGCGTGGATTGAAACACGTATTTCCTTCCATTGCGAATCATCCGATTTGGTCGCCCCCCGCACGGGGGCGTGGATTGAAACTTTTGCAAGCATAAGAAAAAAACTCAACAATATCGTCGCCCCCCGCACGGGGGCGTGGATTGAAACTTCTTCGGCCAGCTTCAAATCATTGATAGCTTTAGTCGCCCCCCGCACGGGGGCGTGGATTGAAACATGGATCACAGGATTATATTTTGTGCCAAATGGATGTCGCCCCCCGCACGGGGGCGTGGATTGAAACGGTATCAATGGAAGACATCGGCACAGCTTGATAGTGTCGCCCCCCGCACGGGGGCGTGGATTGAAACAAAATGATCCCACAGGCTTCGTTACCATTATCTGGTCGCCCCCCGCACGGGGGCGTGGATTGAAACTTTTCCACTTATGCGGATAAAATGCTCTTTATTTTTGTCGCCCCCCGCACGGGGGCGTGGATTGAAACAAGGCAGGCGCAGCAGTGTCAAAGGGCGACAAAGTCGCCCCCCGCACGGGGGCGTGGATTGAAACGGGATATTATCAGGTAGGCCGGGCGCTAGCCAATGTCGCCCCCCGCACGGGGGCGTGGATTGAAACGCGGTCGGTGGCGCTTATTACAATAGCGCGGGCGAGTCGCCCCCCGCACGGGGGCGTGGA
>JAFDDT010000217.1 GCA_019310725.1 Deltaproteobacteria bacterium
GCCATCCCATGATATCGCAGTCCACCGGCATGAATTGGGGGCGGGATAAATCCATGGCCCAGGGTATGCATCTTGAGTAGAGGGGTTAGACCAACGTTATCACCAAAGTCATAGGCATATATTCCCCTGGTTATGGTAGGGCAGCTTTCCGGCTCAACACATATCACGCGCATGTCTGGTTTTTCTCCGCTGATTTTGTCCCTTATCCAGGGAAGGAATTGCCCGCCGTAGTTTGAGCCACCTCCAACGTTACCGACGATTATGTCAGGGTAGGCATCTGCTATCTCCATCTGTTTCCGGGTCTCCTCCCCGATTATGGTTTGGTGAAGCAGGACATGGTTGAGCACACTGCCCAAAGAGTAGTGGGTATCGTCACGACTCACGGCATCCTCTACTGCCTCACTAATAGCGAGCCCCAGGCTGCCGGGACAGTCAGGCCATTTTTCCAGCATGTCTCGTCCTGCCTTGGTATCTGGGCTGGGGCTGGGCACACAGTTTCCTCCCCAGACCTCCATTGCGATACGGCGATATGGCTTCTGGTCATAACTAATCCTGACCATATAGACCTTGATTTCCACACCAAAGAATGCGCCGGCCATACTCAGGGCGCTGCCCCACTGGCCGGCACCGGTCTCTGTGGTTATGCGTTTTATGCCTTCCTTCATGTTGTAGTAACACTGAGCTGTAGCGGTGTTGGGTTTGTGGCTTCCGGCCTGGTTTGTTCCTTCATACTTGAAGAAGATCTTAGCCGGTGTATCCAGGTCCTTCTCCAGCCGACGTGCCCGATGCAATCGAGTAGGTCTCCAGGTCCGGTACACGGCCTGGAGCTCCTCTGGGATTTCAATGTAGCGTTCGGTGCTTACCTCCTGTTTGATACACTCCATAGGAAATAGCGGGGCCAGGTCATCCGGGGTTACCGGCTTTCCCGTTCCCGGGTGTAAAACCGGTGGCATCGGCTCTGGTAAATCGGCCTGGATGTTATACCAATGAGTTGGCATATCCTTTTGGTCGAGGTCGTAGATTGTTTTCTCCATTTTCTCCTCCTTTTTTATTGTTATTGTATTTCTATCCGCAACAACCCCTGCCACGGACGGCCTACACCCAATCCTATCGTAAATGGAGCCTTTTGGAGCATTTACAACTCTATTCTTCTTACTGAAAAAACGTTCTCAAGGCCTTGAAGTTTTTCAAGAATTTCATCACTTACCGAAGCATCGGTAGCAAGAAAGATTACATTTTGCTTTTTTTCCTTTTCTTCACCAACCTGCATGCGGCCAATATTGACCCCATGACTGCCAAGGGTACTCGTGATGCTGCCGATAACACCTGGGGTGTCCAGATTGTTTATCAAGAGGTTATGGCCCTCAGGGGTGGCCTCAAGGTAAAAGTTATTGATGCGCAGGATCCTGGGTAGGTTATTGCCGAAGATGGTTCCTGATACGACATTTTTTCCCGCCGATGTCCTCACGGTAATAGTGATAAGATTGGAGTAGTCCTCTGCTGTCTTGATTTTGGACTCTATTACCTTTATCCCCCGTTCTGTGGCGATAAGGGGTGCATTGACAAAGTTCACCTCATCTTTAAGGATAGGGGTGAGGAGGCCTTTGAGCATGGACGTGGTTAACGGGGTTACATCATACTCGGTTATATTTCCAAAGTAGTTTACCTCAATTTCCAATATAGGGCTATCAGCAAGCTGTGTCTGAAAGGATCCTATCCGTTCAGCGAGAATGGCGTATGGTCTCAGCGTTGTTATCAATTCTGGGCTAATGGAGGGGACATTCACTGCATTTCTTACTGAGCCGTACAGGAGATAGTCGACAATCTGCTCGGCAACATCCTTGGCGACTTTTTCTTGAGCCTCTCTGGTTGATGCGCCAAGGTGGGGTGTGCATATGAAGTTGGGTAGAGTCATCAATTTGATCTTGCCTGGTGGCTCGCTGCTGAAGACATCCAATGCACCACCTGCTAGTTGTCCGGATTTCAATGCATCATAGAAATCATCTTCATTGACTATACCTCCCCGGGCGCAGTTGATGAGCATTGCAGCTTTTTTCATTCGAGCAATTGTCTTTTTGTTTATCATATTGATGGTCTCATCAGTGCTGGGGGTATGAATGGTGATATAATCTGATCTTTTAAGAAGTTCATCAAAGGAAACAGGCTCGAGATCCAATTTTTCGATAGAGTCTGGCTTGATATACGGGTCATAGACAACGACCTTCATCTTCATCCCCTTTGCCCTCTCCGCCACAAGCCTTCCTATACGCCCGATCCCGATTACTCCAAGGGTTTTGTCAAAGACTTCCCAACCCTGAAATTTTTTCTTTTCCCATTTTCCCTGTTTCAATGATGCTGTTGCCTGGGGAATGTTACGGGAGAGGGCCATGATCATTGCGATGGTGTGTTCTGCCGCCGTTATAATGTTGCCCTCAGGCGTATTCATTACAACAATTCCCTTTTTGCTTGCGGCCGGTACGTCCACATTATCCAAACCTATCCCAGCCCGGCCAATCACCTTCAGGTTGTGGGCTGCCTCAACGATCTCGGCCGTAACCTTGGTGGCACTTCTTATGACCAGGGCATTGTACGGACCAATAATGCTCTGTAACTCCTCTGAGGTCAGATCGGTAATTACATCAACCTCAATATCAGGGATTTCCTCAAATATCCTTACGCCCACATCTGACAGGGGATCACTTACCAGAACCTTCATGGATTATCTTTCCTTGTGGTGTATGCGTTTACAGGTTCAGGGTTCAGCCCTGCCGCCGTCTGGCAGGCGGGGTTCAGGGTTTCCCGATGAAATCTGGATTCAGGGTGAGTCGCCTTGCACTTTTCTTCATATCTCTTAAGATAGCCGATGAATCCAGGAAAGGAGGCACGGCCTCAATATCTTCCAACCATTTGATCTTGATCTCTCTTCCGCTCAAGACGAAACCCCTGAACCTCTGAACCATGAAACCTTGAACCTTTGAACCTGAGTTACTATTATCTACTAGAACAAGAATGTCAATTGGAATCCAAATGGCTAAATGTCAAGATTACTCGCTTGCTACTGTTTTGGGCTCTATCACATGCCATGTATATCAAGCTTGAAAAAAACGCCGCGTTGCTCCTTCAAATTCCCTCATAAACCGGGCAAGATCTCTTACACTCTCTATGGTAACGGCATTATAGAGAGAGGCGCGGCAGCCACCCACGGACTTATGTCCTTTAAGGCCATGGAGTCCATTTTTTGTGGCCTCAACAAGAAACCTTTGTTCTAATTCTTCATCCCCCACACGGAAGGTAACATTCATCAAGGAACGACTTTTGGGCTCTACTGTACCCCGATAGATCTCGCTATTGTCTATCACCTCATAGATAAGGGAGGCCTTTTCCTTGTTTATCTTTTCTATTTCTTTCAACCCTCCCACCGTTTCCTCCAGCCAGGTGAGCACAAGATCAATCACATAGATGGTAAAGGCAGGAGGTGTATTAAAGAGAGATTTATTATCTTTGAATGTTGTGTACCTGAGCATGGTGGGCAGGGTATCTGGAACCCTTTTAAGCATATCTTCCCTGATTATTACCATGGCTACCCCTGCCGGGCCGATATTTTTCTGGGCACCAGCATAGATCAATCCAAACGGTTTCATGTTAATAGGATGGCTCATGAAATCAGAGGACATATCTGAGATCAGGGGGACACCTTCTCCATCAGGATAGGGGTGCCATTGGGTCCCCTTTATGGTGTTGTTGGAGGTAAAGTGGAGATACGATGCATCCTTGTCCACCCTGAAATCCGTAGGGAGATACGAAAAGTCTCTATCTTCTGATGTGGCAATGACCCTGACATCTTTTCCCTGAATCTGGGCCTCTTTGATGGCCTTTGTGGACCAGGTGCCGGTATTTATGTAGTTTAGCGGTTTACCAGGAAGGGCAAGGTTCATGGGGATCATGCAGAATTGCATGCTCGCACCCCCTTGAATGAAGAGCACGTGGTGGTCATCGGTGAGCTTTAACAATCGCCGGGTCCGCTCAATTGCATCGGTGAGTATCTCATCAAATTCGCGAGAGCGATGACTTATTTCAGTGATAGACATGCCCGATCCGCGGAAGCTGAGAAAATTCTCTTTGATCTCTTCTAAAACGGGCAGGGGCAGGGTTGCAGGGCCTGGATTAAAGTTGTGAACCCTCTGTTCCATAATGAAGTCCTTTTTCAGATCGATATCGGATCGCTGTTCTCACTCACCATATCCCTGCATCATGTGAGGAACGATTCATATTGGCTCTGTCTTGTATACTGTATACGATCTCTTTTTGTCAAGAGATTATTCGATTCTGGTGCTGGTATAGAAAAAAGCCTCTTTATGGTGTAATATCATGTTTGCACTATTCAATAGGGCAGATCAAAGCCACATGCTCTGGGCGTGGATCATTTGCTTTAGAGTGGTGCAACCCAGCGTTACGTAAAGGGGTTACCTGCCCTGGTAGCATCGGCTTGTCGCTGAGATCGTATTCTGGCTAGTTTCGACAAGTTGCCGCGATTTTGAGTTAATCAATAGGTGGAGGAAATATGAAAATAATTGGTCTTATTGGCGGTATGAGTTGGGAATCATCATCTGAATACTATCGGATCATAAACCAGATGGTCAAAGAAAGGCTTGGCGGGCTACACTCTGCCCAATGCTTACTATACTCAGTTGATTTTCAAGAAATTGAAGAACTACAGCATCAAGACGAATGGGAAGAACTTACGAGATTGATGATCCAGTTTGCTCAGAAATTAGAGGATGCAGGTGCAGAATTTATTGTTATCTGCACCAATACCATGCACAAAATGGCAGAAGAGGTTGAAAATAGCGTCCCTATCCCCCTGGTACATATAGCTGATGCGACTGCTCAGGCAATCGTTAAGAAGGGACTCAGGCGGACTGCTTTACTGGGAACAAGGTTTACCATGGAAGAGGATTTCTACAAAAAAAGATTAGAGCAAAGGTACAATATTGAAGTCATGATTCCTTCAGAAACCGATAGAAAAGCAATTGACGACGTTATCTATCACGAGTTGTGCCTCGGGATCATAAAGCAGTCCTCCAAAGAAAGATTCAAAAAAATCATCAAGGCACTTGCTGTAAATGGTGCAGAGGGAGTGATCTTGGGATGCACAGAGATTCCCCTTTTGATAAGCCAAGAGGATGTGGAAATTCCTTTGTTTGATACAACAAAAATTCACGCAGAATCGGCGGTTGAGATGGCCTTGGGAAAGGGCTAATTAGTGCCTGAACGATAAATCTGTTCAGGCACGATTTTGGATTTTGGATTGCAGATTTGGGATTTAAAAAAGAAAGCAATTTCAGTGCTGAAGATTAATAAGTAATACTGGAGAACAATTCGAGGCTTTAGGACAGCCACTAATTGGAAGGAGTTGAGCTGATTACTGCGCTAACTATGCGCAGGGCCTTTCTTTTTCCCCTTAACAATCCTGAGATTGGGTCTTTTCTCTTGCCTATCTTCCGCTAATTGCCTTTTTGCTTTGATCTCTTGTATTCTCCTTAGTTGCCATTTTTCCCAGGATTCATCCTGTTTTTTGTCAATAAACCTCAGCAAT
>JAFDDT010000218.1 GCA_019310725.1 Deltaproteobacteria bacterium
CCGGCACCGGTCTTTTTGAGAAGTTCGTCGCCCATGGTCAGATCTGGGTTCATCCTTGTCGGACGGACGGTCAGTTGGCCGTAACGCATTGCCTCTTCGGAAACGTGGGGATCAAAAGCGAACCCACAGACAATAAGCAGATCAAATCCCACTCCCTTCACCGCTTCCTTGGCGGCCTCCTTGACCAGTTCAGGGCCGACCGTCCCATGTTCCGGTCTAATGCATACAGCAACCCGGCGAACGGTTCCATCCTTTTCAGCGTACTCCCCCTCGGCCTGTATCCACGTTCCGGCATAGGGCTCCAGGCGGTCGAAATGGAGTCGTTCATTCTTGATCGTATTCTGCACCCCGGCCTTCTTAAGGTTCTCAAGGATCATGGTTTCAAACTGGCCGGCGCCAGTTGATTTTCGCCCCTCCCTTTCTGATACGGGCATCTCTTCATCGGTGGACAAGACCCGATGGGGGGACAGGCTCTCCACGGTGAAGGGTCCTGAGACTCGAATGCGCTTCCTGTCTTCATAGGGCTGATCATAAAGAATCTCCTGGTCAGCATTCCGGGCAATGGACCGGTCAATCTCTTCCTGTCTTCTTCTTCGATGACCCCACCACTCTTTGAGGAGTTTCCTGGCCTCCTTGGGCCATTTGTCCTCCGCATCCCTCGGAATCTCCCATTCCTCCCACGACGTTTTGAGCAGTTTATTCAGCCTAGCCCGGATGGGCTCCATTTTCTTCTGCCACTTTGAATGGATCGTATCTATTTCAGGATTGTTGGCAATGGATTTGAGCGTGATGTGAGGCACACGCTTGTAAACAAATCCTTTCTTGATGTCGTTCTGTGTCTTGTATTCTGGAGGCATCTTGCCCGTGATTTCCGCTTTCTTTTTGATTCCTTCGGGCGAGTCGGCCAGGAAATAATATGGATATTTGGCAGCCATGATGCGCGTCCGGGCAAGGGCGAGGGCCACACGGCTGGTGTCGATGGTAATCCACCGGCGCCCTGACTGCTCAGCTACATAGGCAGTGGTCCCACTCCCACAGGTGGGGTCGAGAACGAGGTCACCGGGATCGGTGGTCATGAGGAGGCAGCGTTGGATAACTTTTGAGTTTGTCTGAACAACGTATAGCTTTTCATCACTAAGTCCTGCCATTGCAGTATCGAGCCATTGAGAATCAATTGGATCTCCAGGGGATTCATCTACGAACAATTTGTACATTAAAGAAGTGCCGACTAAAACAAGACGCCCAAGTCGCCCCACTTTAGGGAACAAATCAGGGTCAATAGACCATTGTCTATCTTCACCTGGTGTAATAGATACACCTCTGAATTCTATGTGTTTCGAGCGTGTTTCACTATAATGCTGGGAATTGCAAGGGACTAATCTAAATCGCCTCCATCCAGATTGAATACTAGACGGATTTTGAAGTTCAGCCTTTGACAGCTTTCTATAGGCTTCCGGATCTAACGGAGATTGTATCCAACAGTAGTCACGGTCGAAGTTAGGCCGTGATGATTTATCTGATATAAGCTGGCGATACTTAACGACTTCGTAAGTTTTTGAATACCAAAGAATGTAGTCAAAATTCTGCTCAAGTTTATGAGTTGTTGCCCCACCAGATTTCCTAAAAGCAATTTGAGCGCAGAAATTCTCACTCCCAAAAACCTCATCCAACAAACACCGAACCAGATGTACATTCTCATCCCCAATCTGCACAAAAATACTGCCCGTATCGGTCAGCAGTTCCCTTGCCACCACCAATCGATCCCTCAAATAACTCAGGTAGGAATGAATCCCCAGTTTCCATGTGTCCCGGAAAGCCCGAATCTGCTCCGGCTGCCTTGTCACATCTCCGCCCCTGCCATCCTTGACATCCCTCTTTCTCATTGAGACCTGCCAGTTTGACCCGAACTTGATCCCATAAGGAGGATCGATGTAAATCATTTGCACCTTGCCCTTAAGCCCCTCTTTTTCTGCAAGAGATGTTATCACATAGAGGGAATCCCCTAAGATCATCCGATTGGCCCAGTTGGCCTCATGCTGGTAAAACTCGATCATCTCTTCAAACTCAAGGCCGTTGAAATCGGCAAAGAGATTAAACTGGGCAGGCGCTTCTTTTTCCACTGTTCGCCGAACATCTTCAATAATAGCCTGAGGATGAATCTTCTCCTGGATGTAGATGGGAAGAGCCGGGACAGTTAGGTCCTGTTGATCCTGCTCGTCCTTTCCCTTCCATACGAGTTGGGGATCAAGGGAGGAGTCACGTGGATAAAGAATGGTCTTTGGGCGGGTCTCATCTTCCTTCACGAAATCCCGGAGTTCCTCGGTAGGGATGTTGGCGCGCTTCTCCTTATGTTTAAGACTTTCAACAGGTTTAACCTTATTGTTCTTTTTCTTCTGGGCCATGATCGGTCTCCTTGACATTCATATTCCTATGCTCTCTGAGCCAGCCACGAATTGAATTCTTTGCATCCCAGGGATCATAGATTTCCAGAAAGGCCCACCGGCCAAATCCACTGTGGTTATTCACAGCCGGTACCCAGAGCAATTTGGCGATAGCGACTTTCTCCTTCTTATCTTTTTTCCTTTCACCGGTCACTTCAATAATGAGATTTAGCAAGTCCTCTTTACCGTGACCGTCATCAAGGCGGACCAAGAAATCTGGGATATAGTTCTTTTCCTGGCCGTCGATGGTATAGGGAATGTTGAAGCCAACGTTATGGTTCTTGGCGTAAGCAAATACCTCCTCCATTTCCTCCAGGGTCTGGGACATTTTTTGCTCCCAGGAGCCCGTATCCGCCACCACGTGAGAGATATGGCACCTGTCAGGAGCTGTCCTGTAAGTGGAACGGGTGGTGTCGAAATCCACATGCCTTGTAGAACCAACAGGGTCATAAGGGTAAAGAATAGGCTTGAGTGTTTTTTCCCCTGATTCTGCAGCTACTATTGACCGGTAGATGCGGTCAGCGGCATTATGGGCAAACTGAATTAGGAGGAGCAACTGGGGGAAAACGTTGTCCTTTAAGACGACGCATTCATCCAGCCAGCGTTTTGTAATGGTCAGGATCTGCGGAAAGAGCCAGGGCTTGGCATTGCCGGCATCATCATGGAAGTACTTCTCCAGAGTCCGTTTAGCCAGGAGGAAGGCGACCTCCTGCATACGTCGCGTTTTCAACTCATCAAGGGTAAGGATCGTGGATTCCCCTACAATGGGCGCATTTTCTGTTATTGTGGGGATATCCTCGGTGGATAGAATGAGCTCTGATTCCCCAGTGAAATGAGCCGCTAACTTCTCAGATCCGAATTCATACCGGTATCCTATAAGCCGGGGAAAGGAGATCGCTCGAGATATCCGATCCTCAAGAGCGCGGACATGGGTTATTTCCGGGCCAGGTTTTGGCTCAACTGTGGAGCCTGCACATGGGATGAACGAGAATGGCACCCCATAGACTTCCGCATACTCTACGGGGAATGCCTCCAATTCAACGGTTCTGCCGTTCACATCGAGGTGTTGAGCTTCTGTGGTGTAACTTATGCGGCGGAGACCCCTGCCCACCACTTGTTCACAGAGAAGCTGGGTGCCAAAAGCCCTGACCCCGAGAATATGGGTGACGGTATTGGCATCCCAACCTTCTGTCAGCATGGATACTGAAACGACACATTTGATTTGTTCTCCCAGTTTGCCCGGCTTGCCAATTGTATTCATGACTTCCCGCAGCAAATCCTCGTCCGTGAGTTTCTCGACGTCCCGGCCTGGGAAACGGGCACGATACTCTGCCTTGAATTCTTCAATCTCTCGTGCAGCGATTTTCTTAAATTCAAGGCTCATAGCCTCACCCGATTCAAGCTGTTCACTATCGATTAGGATAGTATTGGGCCGACGGCTCCACACGCCGTCTTGCTCGTTCCTGAATATGGGAAGCTTTCCAGGGACAATGACGGTTGAGTTTTCAGTGAGGGTCTTCTCCCAGCCTGCGATGTAATCATAGACGAGCTTTGACACATTGGTGTTGTTACAGACCACGATGAATACCGGTGGAGTCAGTCCTTTTGCTCTGGCTTCAGTATTTTGTTCCCAAAGGCGATAGTATTTTTCATAGTTGTCGTAGAGGCTCTTGAGTGCCCCCTCTAAAGTGGCCGGGAGTTTTGGCTCGCCGCTCACAGCCTTTGTTTTACGACCCATCTTTGGAAGATGATCGCGTATGCGGAGCCAGAGATCCCTGTAGGTAGGCTGATCACCAGTCATGGAGTCATCGGCAATGGGCACACGAGGTACCTTGACAATCCCACACTCTATGGCATCAATGAGTGAGTAATCGGAAACCACCCATGGAAAAAGGGTGCCCTCAGGATATCCGGAGCCCCGCAAAAAGAAAGGCGTGGCCGACAGATCATGGATAACTTTTATGCCAATTTTTTCTTTCACTGCTTCCAGACCAGAAATCCAGATCCGGGCGGCCTCTTCCCTTTTTTTAGCCTCGACCTTGTCATCACCCTTCAGTCTTTCTTCCGGGCTTTCCGGCTTCCTCCTGTAACAGTGGTGGGCCTCATCATTGATCACAACGATATTCTTCTTGTTGCCCAAATCACGGCACACCCGTCTGACCATCTGGGCAGGTGTTTCAGTAAAGGGGCTCGGTCCTTCGTGAGAGAGGATATTCTTCGTCAGTTTGGTGGTGCTGTTTCGCTCTTTAAGCTTGAAGGCATGAAAATTAGTGATGATAATCTTGGCGGTTCCTAATTGGTCTATCAGGTCAGGGGGAACCACATCCATCTTTTTATAGTAGTTCTGGGGATCGCTGGGGAGCAAAACTCTCAGGCGGTCCCGAATCGTAATCCCTGGTGTCACAATAAGAAATGCATCAGAAAAACGGGCGTCCTGTTTGTTGGCATTTTTATTAAGGACATGCCAGGCAATGATCATAGCCATGACCACGGTTTTCCCGCTGCCTGTGGCCATCTTACAGGCTATCCGGTAGAGGAGGGGATTTGCATCCTCATTAGCCCTCCGAAGTTCGTTCTCAATCCATGCATCACTGTATTTCTTGGCTGCCTCAGTTATGTAAATCAGTGTTTCAAGGGCTTCGATTTGGCAAAAGAATAGCTTCGGTTCGCGTTCTGGGCGCTGCCAGTATTCCAACAAACGGGCGGTTATCTTTGTGATGCCTAAGTACCCGCCTTGTCTCCACATAGCGACGCGTCTACGGATCTGATTAATGAACTTGTTTTCTTTTATTCTGTCCTGGGTCCATTCGGTTTCAAACGAGAGCTGCTGTTGTTTGCCTTTCTTCTTAGGCCTAGGGACAGGGATAAAATAGGAGCTTATCCGGCGCCTTTCTATGATTTCATTAGTGATGCCTTCTTCGGTGAAACGAAAATGCCTCTGGGGTTCTTCGAAGGGAGAATTGATTACCGGGTTTTCTATGACAACCTGTTCCATTCGTCCTCGCCATATTTGTTTTTGCTGACTAAGTGCTCTGGGGCATAAATTCGGTGACGTATTTTCAAGCCGCCAGTTTTTGCTCTTCCTCGAATCTGGATAGTAATTCTTTCAGGTCATCACGAGTGAATTTCCACTCGA
>JAFDDT010000219.1 GCA_019310725.1 Deltaproteobacteria bacterium
CGGCCAGGGATCCATTTCCCTCCAACTCAAACTGCCTGGCTATCCCTATAAACTTCTCCATATTGGCCATCCTCTGGATTCTCTTTGGATGGCTGGACAATGCAGCAATAAGCCTCCTGTCTCTTATAATGTTCCGTATCAACTCTGGTAGGGGTACGTGGCCTGCCAATCGCCTCCAGGCATGGAGCTGCATTCCGATTCTTTTGAGGTATTCGTGGGGGGAGTTGAAAAATTTTTCATCAATGGGCACCGGGGCTGTGAACAAATCAAATAGCTCAGGATCACTTAATCCAAATATTGAACCCCTTAGTGCAGCAACAAGGGAAATTCCTTGTCTGGCATCTGAGAGATATGCCAAGAGCTGGACCATCTCCATGATCTCTTCGCACCGAAAGAAGCCTTTTCCCTTATTGACAACGAACGGAATCCCCGCCTCCCGCAGTATTGTCTCAAACGTCTTTATGTGGGTATATGCAAAGAAAAGTACGCCGATTGCTGGTTCGCCTTTCTCTATTTTCTCCCTTATTGATCGGTATCGTCGATATTCTGGCGCCTCTCTGCCTTCCCTCCCTAATATCCTGCTAATAACATCTGCCAGCAGAGAGGCTTCTCGCTCTACCTTGCTGTGTCCCTCAGTCCTCGGGACACTCCCCTGGTAAAAGACAGCCGATCCCCTTTCGTCCCCACTATCAGAACAGTTTGCTTTTTTTATAGACACATATACGCTTTCATATTCCTCAAGAGCGCCAGCACCTTTGTTACCGAAGATATGGCCAAAGGTAGTGTTAAAGAACTGTATGAGTTCTCTATTAGATCGAAAATTCAAGGTAAGATGTATGTCCCCTCTCCGCATCTTGTCCCTTTCGCCTTGTGACATGTCTTTGCACAAGGCCGCATGCTCATAGAGTTCTTTTTCCAGATCCTTGCCAAAAAATAGGTTTGGTATTAGTTGCATTAGATTTTCTGATTTCCTCTGTAACCCTATCAAAAACAGTTACATCTGCCCCCCTAAACCTGTATATGGCCTGTCTTTTATCACCAACAACAAACAGCTTATCTTCCCTCAGTACAGGGTTACCCCTTTGGTCTCTATCTGAGACGAGGAGGCTTAGAATCTCCCACTGGTTTCGGTTGGTATCTTGAAACTCATCCACCATAATATATTTGAATCTCTCTTGAATCCGTTCGATAAAGGCTCGGTTTTCGGAAAAAAACAGGGTTGTGAGGAATTCAAGGGTCCTTGCCTCTAAATCCGCAAAATCAAGGGCATTGATCCTCCTCTTCTCCGCCTGGTAGGAATCCAAAGATGCCCTCGCAAGCTCCAAAAGGATAGACAACTCTTTTTCAAAGATAGTATCTGGGTTAAACACCGCAAAGAGGTCAGGATAATAGGTATCTACCATATCAAGATAGGAGATTTCTCTGGTACCCAGCTTTACAACCAGTCTGGAGCTTCTGGACGGCCGTTCCTGAGCAAGCTTTCTCAATTGCCCGAATAGAGACGGTATCCCAAAGTCATCTCGGTAAGAGTCCTTTTTCTGGTACCATTCGGTCAAAAGACCCAACACCTGTTTATATTGCCCCTTTCCATCTTTGATTCCCTTCAGACCGTCATAGTAGGGTATTAAGAGGTAATCCTTAATGTGCCCACAGTATTCTTTGAATACCTGATCCTTCCAGTTCTCTTTGCTCAACAGATTATCTCTCGTTGTCAATATCCTTTTGAAGGTTATCGGGTGCTCGATAACACCCCTTACTGCCTCGAGGAGAAGTCCCCTATTCCCAAAGGTCCGCACGAGTCTGGTCAGCTCACTCTTATCCTCCTTATACACGGAAGAGATTGCTGACTTAACCGCCTTTATGATCATCTCCCTTTGGGTTAACCCTTGGACTATAACGAATCCCGGATCGATCTTTGCCTCAACAGGATACTCGCGCAAAAGATGAGCACAAAAGGAATGAATTGTGCTGATCCTATTTTTTGAAAAATCATCTAGATTCTGTTTCAATCTCTTAACAAGAGTGCTCTTGCTCCCATCCCTTTGCCTTAGCTCATGCACTACATGGGAAAGCTTCATGTAGATGCGTGCCTTCATTTCCTCGGCCGCCTTTTCAGTAAAGGTCAGGGCCAAAATCTCCCCTATGCTAACGTCATCACGGGTGAGGATTATGTGGCAGAACCGTTCGGTCAACACCCTTGTTTTGCCTGCACCAGGACCCGCAGTAATAACCATATTTCTGCTGCAGTCAAAGGCGCTGTATTGCTCGAATGTCAAATAATCTTGTATCAATAGGTTTAACCGTTGTTCTCAGGGTAACGTCAAAGCCCAGGGTATGGGTGTCTTTTTTTTGGTTATGCCCCTGGCCCAGACCCGCCTGCCAGAACCTCAATTCCCACGAGATTGCAAGCCCGGGCTATCTGATTGGTTATGTTGATATCATCTTGTATTGGGTCCGGTTCATCGGAAGGATGGTTGTGGACCAAGATAATGGCGGATGTTGATTTCATCATTGCCTCTTTGTCAGATAGCCTGGTAGGAGAGGATCTCTTGAAGAATATCTTCCCCTTTGTGCTAAACATGGGGTACATTCCTTTGGTCACCAAAAGATCAATTGTGTTGGATGAATGCTCCTGGCTCCCGCCTTTGTGTGTATCTTTGCCCATATTCACACCTTTGCCAGACTTGTCCTCCCTTCCATCTGCTTATCCCTATAAACTCCTACTACATCCAAGAATTGTCAGCAAGTCGAATTTTTCCCCAGATTTCGGAGACCATTCTCGAAAGCCATAGACTGACCAGGGAACCGTGCCCATCACCCTTCATATCAGCAATACCAGGAATACAAGGTCACGTCATAGTGAAACCTAGCCGATTGATTTTTAAGGTACTTCCAGGGTATGGGTGTCTTTTTTTTGGTTATGCCCTGTGACATGGCCCCTTACTGGGTCGATTCAAAATGGTTTATTGAGCCATAAGCCTTAGAATCATAGGCTCTATCTATATAAACCATTTTGAAACGCCTGCCCGCCATGCAAGCAAGGCGAGGCGGGCGGGCCCACTCATCTAAACTATGTGGGGCATAATCCAAAAAAAAGACACCCATGCCCTGGACTTTGACGTTACCCTAGCCAGGAATAGGACATTCTTGACCCGCTCCTTCTTTTTCCCTATACTCTTACTATCCAAACCGTTTTGGTATCGGTCAAAAGTGTCGGCATGAACCATAGTAATTAGTCGCTCACGTTCGAAAGGAGGTCATGGCTGTTTTTGAGAGGCCATATCTCAAAAAAAATTCCACCGGATCTTGCAGTGGTCGAATATGTGGGGTTTACACTGTGGAAGCCCTGGGAGCTTTAGCCTGGTTCATCTAAACCCCACATATTTGACCACATCCCTTGAGGCCAATAGATAGCGCCTTGAGAAAATGGGCATGACCTCATAGAGGTAATTATGTACGCGTTCTCTAACCAATATACCATTGAGTAAACACTTTTGAACGATACTACCATTTTCATACAGTGAAAACCTTCAAACACAGGGGAAGACATGGGGAACTCGACAAGTGAAGGTCGGTTTTTTAACCGCAAGCGTGAGACCATGGATTGGGAAAAGCGCACGGTAGACCTGGAGAGAAAATTCCTGAAAACCGTTCAGCATGCCCACCAGCGCTCAAATGCATATAGGGAAATATTCACCTCTGCTGGTATAGATCCCTCTGATATTCGCGGCTTGGAAGACCTCGAGAAGCTGCCCGTTCTGCGCATGAGCGATGTGGTAGAACGTCAGAAGCAGGATCCACCTTTCGGTGGATTTGACACCATAGATCCTGGCAGGTTGAGAAGAATCTACATCAACCCTGGTCTCATTTGGCAACCTGGAGAATGGGATTATAAGGATACTTCATGGGCGGAGGGCCTCTGTGGGATAGGCTTTAAGCAGGGAGACCGCATCATCAACACCTTCAATTACCACATGTGGCCACTTGCCTTCATGCTGGATGAGTCTGTAAAAATGATTGGCGGAACAGTGATCCCAACGGGTGTGGGCAACACATTGATGCAGGTAAAGATCATGCAAAAGTTAAAGGTCAATGGATTCATGGGTACCCCCAGCTTTATCATGACTTTGGCCCAACGTGCCGAGGCCATGGGCCTGGATCTGAAAAAGGATATCTCTCTTGATACCGCCCTTGTAGGAGCAGAGATGCTCTCTGAATCACTCCGCTCCCGCATTGAGGATAAGCTGGAAATGACCGTTCGCCAGGGATACGGTACTGTGTTTCTGGGCTGCATCGGTTATGAATGTTACCACAGAACCGGCTTACACGTGCCTGACAATATTGTGGTTGAAGTGATAGATCCAAGCACCGGCAAACAGGTGGAAGCCGGAACCACAGGAGAAATTGTGGCCACCAATTTCAACACCTCCTTTCCCATGATTCGCATGGCCACCGGTGATCTTTCCATGTTGGCCCAGGAATCCTGTCCCTGCGGGAGAACCGGACCGATGTTAACGAAAATTCTCGGAAGAATCGATCAGGCTACCAAGGTAAGAGGGACATTTGTCCACCCCTGGCAGGCAGATGAGGTCATTTCCAGATATCCTGAGGTATTCAAGTATCAAGTGGTCATTACCCGTGAAAACCACAATGATATCATGACCTTTGTAGTGGAATTGAAAGGGGAGATATCCCGCCCGGAGATTCTCAAAGGCCGAATTGAACGGGACATAAGGGATATGCTGACCATTAAGGGTGTGGTTCAGATCGTCACCCGGGGAACCATCCCCGATCTGCATAAGAAGATTGAAGACAAAAGGACCTGGGATTAATCATAAGGGCTGGGAGCGGTATCTATGGACAAGATGGAAATCGGTGGAATTATGCAGAGCGATGGACGGGCTCTGCTAAAAATCATGTCAGTGCCCGATCATGCCAGCGTTGCCGGCACCGTTTTTAAGGCAATGGGAGAAAATGGCATGAATATCGAGCTTCTGGTTCAGAGTTTCGATCTCGACGACTGCGGAAATTTCGCCGTGGTCATCGATCAGAAAGATCTAGATCAGGCCCTGCAAGTACTGGAAGAACTAAAACCAACTATCGATGCCAAGGCCGTCTCGTATACGCCGGATGTGGCGGTGATCACAGTCTTTGCGCCTCACTTACGTGAAAAGCCCTACATACACGGTCTGATGTTCTCCTCAATAGCCTCGGTGGGGATTAACTGCTTAGCCATCAGCACTTCACTCTCCAGTGTGTCGTGTGTGGTTGAAGGCCAGCATTTGACTACCACTATCCAGGCCCTTACAGAGGCCTTTTACGTCCCTGGTCAGGTTAAGGAGCGGCCCAAAGATTATTAATGCCCGATAGGCCGCGCTTACCCAATTTCGACATGTCAGTCTCGCCTTGAGGAAAGGCAACGTGTGGATTCCACCAAGAGTGCTCTCATTGACCCCTTAGGGGATGCAGTATTGAGGTTTTGATTTCTTTACAGAGGCATGGTACCTTTTGAAACGCTGATGTTTGAGGCGGATATTTGTGCCTTCAAGGGAGAAGAAGCAAATCTGAAATAAGGATATTATGTGGAACTCAATGACCAAACCTATCAGTTCTTACCACAAAAACTCCCTTTCAAGGCAAGGAGGATGAAATGTATATAGTCCACGTCTTTGTTCATGTGAAGCATGGCCAGATTGAAGGTGGGGCAAAGAAAGGGCAAAAAGTGCCGTGGCATAGATTCAAACATCCACTGTGATGCATTCGCAAAAAGTCGATTTTGCTCTATCCGTGAGCAAAACACTTTTTACGAGTTTGTCAACTTTAGATCTCATGGACTTGTCATATAATCGCTCCTATTTTTTTGACACCGGAATTCGTTTTGAATGCCAGCGTTGTGGAGTAGATCATTTCCCTTCTGGGTTCAAAATTTACGTTCCGAAGCAGAGTGGCAAAAGGTTTCCAGAGAATGTCCGGGTATCGGGCGTGGACAACTTTTTACTAAGGAGCAAATACTAGAAATCCTCCAATCTACATTTACCCGATTTGGATCAATGTGGTGATGGTCTTGAGGGAAAAGCCAAAGTTCCTCAAACTCAGACATATAGACACATTTTGTATTTTGGCCAATTATCAATAAAGTTCAAACCTGCTTGCGACCTTATGATAGAACCTAGCCCAGAAACCAGACCGATACCGGGTCTTGCACCGGGTGCGTTAACGGAAAAGACACTGACGCACGGATTGGAATTCTTATCTGACCGCGATTCGGACCTAGCCCAAATCCTGGTCCAGGTAGGGTCACCGCCGATGTGGGCACTTGAGCCAGGATTCCCTACCCT
>JAFDDT010000220.1 GCA_019310725.1 Deltaproteobacteria bacterium
CTGCATTCGCGCGGCAACAGCTACCGGGAACGCACAGTTGATCACGGTGCCTTCGGGTGCCTTCATGGATATGGGCTCTGTGCACCCATCGTTGTTCGGTATGTCAGGGTCAAACATGCTTTTGAGGGCCATAAACACATAGGCGTAGGTGAAATTATACACAACATTGCCACCCCAGTCCACCTGGGGAGAGGAACCATTCAGGTCAACCACTATGTCACTTCCGTTTACCTCCACAGCAACCTTAACCACCACATCCTCCTTGCCCTCCATCTGTTCTATAATCCCTTCTGCCAAATAAACGCCGTCAGGGACCTTGTCAATGGCCTCCCTTATGCTCTTCTCCGTGCGGCCGATAATCTCATCTGCCAGATCATCCAGGCCTTCCAGGCCATACTCATCAAGCATCTGGCATATCTTTTCTGCACACACATGATTTGCTGCTATCTGGGAACGGATATCGCCGATAACCTCATCAGGGGTGCGAACGTTCCATCGAATCATTTCAATAACAGCCTCGTTGAGAACATCAGCCTCATAGAGTTTCACAAGCGGGATGAACAGGCCGTCTTCATACACATCGTGGTTGTCAGACGATACGCGTCCACCGATGTCAGAATGATGGAAAACGCAGGCAGTAAAGGCCGTCAATGTCTCCCCATAGAAAATGGGGCTCATCACACACACATCGTTTAAATGACCAGCCAGGGCCCATGGATCGTTCGTTATGAACACGTCCCCGGGCTTGTAACTATCTGAAGGCATCTTCTTAACGAGATTCTTGATTCCCAGTGCCATCGCCCCAGATTGGCCAGGGGTTGCAGGTTGCAAATGTACCCTGCGCCAGCTCTCTTCCCCTGTGGTCAGTAAACATGCAGGTGTAGTCGTGGGCGTCCCTCAGCAGGCTTGAAAACGCTGTCCGCGCAACAGTGCTGTCTGCCTCGTCCACTATGGAAATTAATCTCCGCCAGAGTATCTCTAGGGTTATAGGATCAAATTTTTTAGCCATTTCTATATCTCCTGAATTAGGTGATGGCTCATAGATCTTAGTGCTATCACCTGGGGACTATTTTGTTAAATCTATCCACAAGAACCCGAACTCATCCACAGAAACAGAGGCGTCTTCACCAACAACGACCGTAGATTCCCTTTCCTCTATGATTGCAGGGCCTTGAAATTCCGCTCCCGGGTGCAGCTTGTATCGGTCATAAACCGTATAGGGGATAAAACCCTTGGCAATCCTCGAGTATGCCTGGCGCACGCGCTTGACCGCATCCATTAAAGGGCCTACTTTCTTCTCCCCCTTCGGCAATCGGAGCAGGCGTTCAGGCAGACTGGCCCTTACCTTGAAGTTTATGAACTCCACTGGAGAGTCAGGATAGGTTCTCCCGTATAGCCTCTCATAAACCTCATCAAAACGCCTTCGAACCTCCCCACTTTTCACTTTGGTAAAATCGGTTTCAGGGATGGGGATATTGGTTTCAGAGCCCTGTCCAACAAAGCGAGCATCTACCGATCTCTCAAATCTAAAATCTTCCTCTGTGCCGGATTTCTTGAGAGTCCTTGCTCCTTCTGCCTCCATCTCTTTAAAGATCTCTTCTATTTCATGAAAATCAGCTCCATCAAGCGCAACCTTATGGCTCCTAACCAGGTCAAATGCCCTCGGTGCAGTGAAAAAGCCCAGGGCAGACCCCACTCCTGCGTTTGGCGGAATCATTAACCGGGGTGCTCCAAGCTTCTTGGCCAAACCATAGGCGTGCACTGGACCAGCCCCACCAAAGGCGGCTAAAGTCACGACTTTGGGGTTTCCACCCTTTTCTGCAATATGTGTCTTTGCTGCTGCTGCCATCGTCTCATTAATAAGGTCATGTATGCCCCATAAAGCCTGTATGAATGGTATCCCCAAGGGACCAGCGATTTGTTCCTCAATACCTCGCCTGGCAGCCTCCTTGTCAAGCCTCATCTCCCCGCCCAAAAAATAGTCCTCGTCAAGATATCCCAAAACCAGATCAGCATCAGTAACTCCAGGTTCTTTCCCTCCCCTCCTATAACAGATGGGCCCTGGGTCAGCTCCGGAACTCTCCGGCCCAACCTGAAGGGTGCCCATCTTGCTCACCTTGGCAATACTGCCGCCTCCGGCCCCGATCTCCATCAAGTCGACCACCGGTACCTGAATCGTAAGTCCGCTCCCCTTCATAAACCTTTGGACGCGACCTACCTCAAAGGTAGGAACCACACCGGCAACTCCCCCCTGGATCAAACAGGACTTGGCCGTTGTCCCCCCCATGTCAAAACAGAACATATCCGGTATATCGAAAAGTTTTCCGTAGTACTGGCCTGCAATAACAGCCGCGGTTGGGCCCGACTCAATGATCCTGACAGGGAATTCCGCGGCTGTTTCCACGGATGTAATGCCACCGCTTGAAAGCATTATAAAAAGCTTGCCTTCAAATCCGACGGACTCCAGTCTTTCGGATAGCTTGATGAGGTACCTGCCAGTCAGAGGTTTGACGTAGGCGTTCGTTACGGTGGTGCTGGTTCTCTCATATTCCCTTATCTGGGGTAATACGTCGTAAGAGATAGAGACCGAAATGCCGGGTGCCTCCTTCTGTATGATTTCCTTTATTGTCAACTCGTGTGTCGGATTTTCGAAGGAGTTGAGGAGACAAACGGCAATTGATTCAACCCCCATTTCAATCAATTCCCTCACAACTACTCTCGCATCCTCTGGGTCCATAGGCCTCAGTACCGTCCCATCGCTTCTTAGCCGCTCATCAACCTCCAGCCGAAATCTCCTGGGTACCAACGGCTTCGGATATTCAGCAAAAATGTCATAGGGAGCATATCGAATCTCCCTGCCAAGTTCCAAGACATCCTTGAAGCCCTTGGTGGTGATAAGTCCGGTTTTGGCTCCCTTTCTCTCAATGATAGAATTAATAACCAGGGTAGTGCCATGTATGACTTCATCCAATTGTCTTATAAACCCCGGGCTCTTTTGCTCCAATTCCCGCATTCCCTGTTCCACAGCGTCCGAAGGATCCTGTGGCGTGGTCAAACATTTGTTGATCCGCATCTCTCCTGTTTGATCATTCAACAAAACAAAATCTGTAAAGGTTCCCCCGATATCACACCCGAGCCGGTAGAACTTGTCAGACATGGAAGCCTCCAGGTTTTATGGTAATTCGAATAAAGCAAACTACCAATTTGCAGTGATTTTGTCAATGACATGCGCGTTCCAGACGATCTATGTCAACATCTATTCTTGCCATAGAAATAAGGGGGAAGGCTAAGGAAAGGAGAACCGGTTATTCCCTATGATGAAAAGATCCTGACTGTTGTTTCAACAATTAATCAGCGCTCAGCGAGGAGGGGATTGTGCCAAAAGCAAAATCTTGATCCCGAAAAATGACAAAAGAAAAGATGAGCCGCACCCGGTCGATGCACAGTCCAAGACCCGACCCCCGTCCTCTTAACTATAATATATATACAAAAAGATTTAGCTATATTAAGATAAACAAACACAAAGATAAAAAAACGTCTAGAGGATTTGTGTAAGTCAGAAAAGCGAGCCTAACCTTTCGCGTGGGTCACCGCAGGATGAAAGTAATGGAGGAAGTGCCGTGGTTAAAGGAATTTTTAAAGACAGATCTCTGAATCCAAGGTTGGAAAAGAAACATTCAGATTGCACGGCTGAGCTTATCGGATTCGATTTTGGCGCCAATAAAATCCAAATACAAGCAGCGATTGTCAAAGAGCTCCTTGAGATAGATGAAGAAGCGGCGACAAAAGCCTTTGAGCGGCTATGCCGATCTTTCAGTGAAGTCTGTTTCGAGCATCATATCAAAGTTGATCCTCTTGATCTTTTCATACTCGTGGATGATGAATTAGGAAGAGGGACAAGCACGAAATTTCGAGATGTAGATGATGGCAGTGTTTTTGCGGAAATCCTAATTCCTACCAAGGACTTTAAAGTACACGAGTATTGGAAGTATACCTTTTTACATGAATTAGGTCATTCATGGTTTTCCACTAAATTTTCCCCCAAGGACATGGAATCCGGTTATGAAGATCTATTTATCGATTTAGTTGCAATCTGCACCTTTAGAAAAACTCTCCCCCCACATAAACGCGTATACCGGGAAGTAAGAAAACATAGAACATATTTCCTGACCCAACAGAGTAAAAGATTTTTGGGAAAAGAGCTATATAAACAGATATTACATGACCCAGAGGTATACTTAAGGGATTTGCGGCAAAAAATATAGACGGCAAATACGTATGAGAGGCGTAAAGAAAGTGCAATATGAAGGAACGGCTTCTGGATTTTATGAAAATGGCATTTAGTAAGGGAAGGTAATGACGTCTTAAGTGAACTTCATAGCCCTGCAAGCAAACTCAGAGGCATCGCAAGAAATACCATGGGAGATTATGCCTTATTGGTGATGGGGCCAACGGCTTTTGCAATGGCTTAACTGTGCTCCCAAATGAAAGCAGTCATAAAGCCAGCAATAAAACCGATCATGAGTGCTATCAACATAGTTATCATCCTGATTTCTCCCTATTTTTATGTTTGAATAGGTTTGTAAGCCAAAATACTGCAGAAATCATGCAAAATTAGGTACTTGAAATATTGCTTTAGATTTCAAACAGTTAAGTTGACCTCACTGAAAACCTGCTCAGGAATGTGTAAAAAGATTATCTTTTTGATAAATAAGTTTCCATTTTTGGTAAGAGTTTCTATGGTTTTAGTGGGGGACATCGAAGAAAAGGGATTTCAGCAACAGTCTGTAAAGGTTTGCCCCCCGTTCGTTCGACTATATTTTCGTGAACAGCGCGGGAATAGACACCCTCAATCTCTTGCAGAGTTGATCCGCATCAAGGATCAGATATTGCTCGGTACTATCGCCGCTTTTTTGGATGGCCCCGCAGACATATTCCAAGCCGGATAAACTCTTCACCTTGTTTTTACGTGAAAGCCGTTTCTTTTTTGGGAGTTGGTCCGTAAAAAGTATCGAGCGTTTCTCGCCGCTTCCCAGAAATAACATTCCACCGCCATTCGTGTCCAAAAGGCCATCAATCCGGTCATCGGTTAATAAGCGAAACGTGGTCTTTTCCAAATCCTTGGAAGACAGATGGTTCCACGTGGGTTCGATTCCGCGCTTGATGCTAGAAAACATTCGCTTGCAATCGATCATTCTGAGTTCACCTTTATCACTCGCCTTTTTTAGTAGATGACGGTCGGACTTTGAGGCTTTGATGACATTGCCTTCGTCCACGGCGTACTTTTTGCCCCCCATCTGGAACAGAAAATAGCTTCCTGAAGTCGGGGATTCCTCTTCAGGTTCTCTTTCCTCAAAACTTGAATCAGGTGCTTCTTCTCCCCATTCTGTGGGTTTCTCCCCCTCAGATGTCGTCTCAACATCGGTTTGCAGTTCCTGGGGTTTATCGGCTGAGCTCGGCTCCTCGACAATAATATCTTGCTCCAAAAGGTGCCAGTCCGTGGCCTCAGAATGCTCCGGAAATTCTTCCACTTCCTTGATCCCTGCCTCGTCCTGAGCAGATTCATCAATTGGAGGTGCTGCCTGGACCTGACATACAGCGCCCCTTATGGCCTCAGGTTTCGAACGAACGGTGAGCAGATCATCTCGGAGCCGGCTTACCTCCATTTTTACACTATTGACCTGATCCTTTAGGGTCACAAATTCTTCGCCCAGCTGACACCTCACATTGTCAAGATCCTCCGATAACCCTCTTAGATCATCCATCCGGCCTTTTAGCGCAGTAAGCTCTTCGCACACACGGGCCTTTGAATCCTCACTACTTGTGAAGGCCTCTTTCAGGCCATCAACTCCGCTTTTTAGCGCAGCAAGGGCCACGAAAATCTCTCCCGGTGTTTCAGTTGTTAAAGACGGCTCAGCAATCGGTGCGGGTTCCGAATCTTCAGCAGCAGTCTCCCCGGTCCGCGACATCGTTTTTTTGGCCGAAGGCTCCCCACATGGTGAGATCTTGATCTTGAACTTGTTAAAGCTATCAATTTCTTTGCGTATCAGCCTTATTTTTTTATGGGTCGATATGCCCTTATTCTCAGCCACGCTTTCCATGCACTGGAATGCCGATTTCAGTAAATTAGCGGTGTCCGGGTGAACATCGGCCTTTTCCAGTTTCATGTACCCAACAAGCAAAGACATAATCTTGAGCAACGCCAGCACGTGTGTATCACTTGCGTAAGACTTTTCGAGTTGCTT
>JAFDDT010000221.1 GCA_019310725.1 Deltaproteobacteria bacterium
TGTTGTTCCCAAAACTGGTTCTGAACCCAAATGAACCGCCGTGCTAATCCCAAAACCAGCACTGCAAACAGCCCAACTCAGCGTAGAGGTTTGCCCGCCACTGCGCGATATCACACCTATCCGGCCAGGTCTAAAGGCTATTCTCGGCAGATCTGAAGAACCAATAAAGCCACCTAACCCCCCTAAAGAGGCCTTTCCAGGGCTCACTACTCCTGCTGAACCCGGGCCAATCAGTCGTATACCATGTTTCTTGGCATGGGCAATGACTTCAAGGGAATCATGCAGAGGTACCCTTTCTACGCGCATCAGGACTGTCTTTATCCCTGCTTCAAAGGCCTCTATCACTGCTCCCTTGGCCTCCGGACCTGGTACAACCGTAACAGCCGCATCGACTGATTCAACCGCCTCTAATGCCTCTTTCACGGTATCATATACCGCCACACCCCAGACCGATTGACCGCCCCGGCCGGGCGTAACCCCAGCAACTACCTTGGAACCTACCTCTATCATCCGCCTGGCTACACCCTGCCCAAACCTTCCAGTAATGCCCTGGATAAGCATTCTTGTGTTTTCATCAATCAACACTGGCATGATAACTATCTCCTACCGAGGGCGTACCTCCGCTATTCCAAAGGGATTTCTATGCTGATACAGCCAGCACCGTACCGCTGGCAGTTGTACTCACAGCTAAGACACTCATTATCCAACCTTTTGATTTCTTCAGGATCCTTGACTGCCAGCACGGGCCTATTCTCCTCGATCTTTAATATATTTCGGCCATATAATCGACATGCTTTTACACAGGCAAATCTACAGGCTGATTCTGACGTGTTTTCCATTGCGGGAAGACACCGGCTGTAATCAATAGTGATCTTAGTCTTTCTTGTTTCAAACTCTAGCTTATTCGCTCCCATTGTACCAACTACCCCTCATGCGCTGTACGCCTCTCCATCTGATATGCCTTAACCAGCTCTTCTACCCTATCTGCGATGAAATCTGTATTGTAAATATAGTCTCTGCCGTACAATTCCCAACGTAGTGGCAAATCCTTAAATCCGCTTTTTATTATATCGTGCGCCTCTTCTTCCTTGTTCCCTGCAAGCAGCATGATAACAGGAAATCCTGGCCTCTTTTCAGCCTCTTCTTCGAACGCCTTTACAAGCGCATGAGCATGATGCCATTGCTCCTGATTGGCAAGAGTAGCCCCCATCAGTACATAGCCGCCAATGGGTTGTGACAAGATGTATTTGATTACGCTGTAGATTTTGCTGGCCGGAGGATCTCCGCTCGTATCCGCATAGTTGGCGATCTTAAAGCCCCGTGCCACGAATGCGCTCGCTCCAAGCATGGCACCCCCACCACCTATGCCGTGAAAACCAATCCAGCTATCGCCTTCTATTTTTGCTACCATTTGCGCAAAATACCCCGTCCCTCGATAATCGCCCTCTTCTATGGTCATCCAGGCTCTCTTTTCCAGTTCAGTGGGTGGTCTGTCCATGTCCCGAGGTACCTTTATGCGGAACTCGGGATGCCGAAACACGGAATTATCATCAAGCGTAAGATGGCAATCAGCGGCAATGATACGGTTGTCCTTGGTTAAGACTAAAGGATTAACTTCGAGAGCCCTGGCGTCATTTTGGGTAAAGGCCTTATAAACATTGGAAATAACCTCTGCCAGTTCGTGAGTTAGCTCCTGAGACAAGTCCTTGCCATCCAAAGACACATTCGATAGCAATTGGTTTGCCTCCTCAGATCCTACACCCTGTAGGTAGTCAACATTCAGCCGGGCAATCCTCTCAGGATTTCTCTGTGAAACCTCTTCAATAGAGGTTCCTCCCTCACTGCTCACTATCAGTACTGGTCCTTTTGCCTTGTATGAGTTACTTACTATGATGCCGACATAGAACTCCTTCTCAACCTCAAGTTGCTCTTCAACCAGCACCTTTTCTACGATCAGCCCCTTAATCTCGGCTCCAATGAGTTTTCTGGCAGCCTTTTCAGCCTCCTCAGGCGTTTTGGCGAATTTGATGCCTCCTGCTTTTAAACGGCCGGTCACCCAAACTTGAGCCTTTACAACAACGGGGCCTCCAATATCGCGGGCCACGTTTCTGGCCTCGTCAGCACTTTCTACACATCTCCCTTTGGGCACAGGAATACCTACCCTTGTAAGCATCTCTTTCCCCTGGTATTCATAAATTCTTGCCATATGTGATCTCCGTAGTATTTCAACAATTCGCAAGCTGGGTGGTAAACGGCAGCTCATCCGAATCAAAAGACAAGCTAGACAAATTTTGCCTTAAAACAACTTTTGATATCAAACACCTGTATCAGTTTACCTCTTACTTTGCGAACTCATGCCAGCGAATGGAGAACATCATGCTATCTGTTTCAACTGTCTCTAAACGCCATAAGCCTATTAAGCTTTCCAATGTCGTCCAGCTTGTCTAAAATAAAAACGGTGTCGATGACTTGATCCATATGATCTTCACTCATGTGGTTTGAAGCCATACTCTTGAACTTGTCCACAACTTCTTCATCCGTCATGGGATTGCGGGCATGTCCTCTGGGATGATCTACCCGGATACTGTATTTCTTGCCTTGCTTAGTGATGATCTCTGAAATACCAGCGGGCCGAAATTTGTCCAATGTCGGGTCACCCTGGAGAACGACCTTATCAATGAGTTCTCGCACTTTGGGGTCATTATATTTTCCCGCCGTGAATTGATCAGGCCCTATTTCCCGGTCTATTATGGCAATGGCAGTGAGGTAGTAGGAACTATGGTCAGCTGTTTCCTTGTTTTTTGGGTATTTTTTCACTGGATCACCGGTGTGCTCAGCACACCGTTTGCTCGTGGTAATCCTCACTTCGGCGACTTCCTCGGGCTTTATGTCGTGTTCCCGTGCAAGATTCAGCGTTGCTGTCAAATGGCCATGAGCGGAAAAGTCAGCGATAATTGACTTGATACACGTCTCGCGAATAGCGAATTTACCTTTAAATCTTAATAGCTTATCAAGGTCATAGTTTCCGTCCATAATGACTTCGACAAACCCGTCGTTCCCTTCTATCATGCCGGCTGGACCGGTGAAACCCTTCTGGGCAAGCATGGCCGCCAAAATACCTGCATAGGACATCATGGGAAACCGTATGTTCTTGGTCATCGTATATTCTTCTGCCGGCGTATCAAGAATCCCAAACACGGCATGACAGGAACCAGATATACCAACCGCGTTTTGCATCTGATCCTCAGTAAGCCCCAGGATTTTGCCTGCTACGAGAGGCATTATAAATGCACCCCTGGTATCACCGTTCCACCCCCTCTTCTCGATTCCTGGACCAATGATACCTTCCAGGAAGGCGAGCGATAGATCATACCCCAAATTGATGGCTGTTATTATATCCTTGCCAGAGATATGCTGCCGTTCACCCAGTGCTAGTATTGCAGGGATAACCTCACTAGGATGGTAACCACTTCTATAGGTTTCCCCCTGGATTATAAAGGCGGTATCGTTGTAATCGAGGTAGCGCACCATGGCGCCATTGGTCAGTGCAGCATTCAGGCATGATGTTCTCAGGCCACTGCCGAAAACTGTTGCTTCTTCAGGATGGCCGAACTCCTTAACGACTTCCTGTATCACACGGCTAGCCTCACTCTCATAGCCACCTATGGCACAGCCAAGCGTGTCGAGCACAAGGCGTTCTGTCTGGTGTATCACATCGGATGGCAGGTCTTCAAAGATCAAACTGTTTGCGCTCTTTGCGAGCTCTCGTGCTACACTCACTATCCAATATCTCCTCAATTCACTTTCGAAGGGCTAGGTTGGATATACAGGTCTCTGCGCCGAAATTATCACGAATCCTTACCTTGCACTAAACTGGCCCCCAGCCCACAATATTCTTTGATCTTTTTCGCTTCAAATTAACGGTATAGAAGTACTTATCCGCTCGATACAAAACTGATACGTACTCAACAGGCTTTTGTTTCACATCAAAAACCGTCCTCTCTCCCTTGAGCAGTGGATCGCCTACTCGTATTCCCAAGAGAGGCGCCACATGGGTGTCAGCAATCGTGGCCTCGATCGACTGAACTGCTTCGGTCGCCTTTATACCCAGATCGTCCTCAAGAATCATCAACAGTGGCTTAGCAATGAGGTCCTCCCTCTTAATCTTTTGACCAATGTCAGGGGGTAAATAGTTTAAGACATAAGAAAAGGGACTTCCCTCCACCAACCTGATTTTCTCAATACGAAAAAGCTGGGTGCCCACATCGAGTTCCAAATGCTCTTGAATGGTCTGCGGACCCTCTACCATAGAAATGTTTAAAATTTTTGACTTAGTACGTACCCCCATCGAAATTAAGTCTTCGATAAAACCGGTAAATTTCGGAGATTCAAGGTATGTGTGTTTCTTAGAAACAAAAGTTCCCTTGCCTCTCTTTCGTACAATAAGACCGTCCCTTTCCAAGAAGGACAGGGCTTGGCGAACCGTAATTCGGCTTAGGTTATACTCCTTGGCCAAAGCCTCCTCGCTCGGCAAGAGATCCCCTCGGGCCAACTCCCCCGAGAAGATCCTCTTTCTCAAGATGGTCTCCAGCTGATAATAGAGTGGTATCGCCTCGTTCTTAAGCATTATCTATTTCAATAACCTTTGTAATGAAGCTTCAACGGTCTTTTTATAAACTCACCGTAGCCAGGCTGCCCAATGACCTTACCCTTTTCAAAAATCACCTTTCCCCTCAGGATCGTGTATTCCGGCCAGCCTTTCAATTTCATCCCTTCCTCAGGACTAAAGTCCTGTCCTGTTTGTAAAATCTCGATCGTTACCTCTTTTTCCTGGTTTATATCAACAATGGCAAAATCCGCGTCACTGCCCACCATAACCGCTCCTTTTTTGGGATACAGGTTATGGTAGCGTGCTGGGTTGGCTGAGTTGAGCTCTGCGATTCTTTGAAGAGGCAGGCCGCGCTTATGATAGCCTTCATTAATCAAAACGGGAAACGTTAAGGATGTACCACCGAACCCAGGTAAGGATGTCCATAGATCTCCCTTCTTGATCTCTTTTGTAGCGCATGCATGATCGCTCACAACGGTTTTAATGGTACCATCCAGCACACATTTCCATAGGTATTCAACATCCTCCGGGCTCCGAATGGGTGGATTCACTTTCGCCAGAAGGCCCAGGTCCATGTCATGGGATAGTGACAAATGATGCAGCGTCGCCTCAACCAAAAAGTCCAGGTGAGGATATCGAGCAACCATATCTTTAGCTGCGTCGACGGCCTTCTGACTACTCATGTGCACAAAGTTTATTGCGCATCCTGTGTTTTCTGCCATAACACCGACTTCATTTATGGCCAGCTCTTCCTCCCACGGTGGCCGCGCATCGCTGTAATCCTTGAGTAAATTCGCGCTTGGGTTCTTTTCAACCTCGGCTTGCGTTGCCTGTATTATCTCTGGATTTTCACAATGGATGCTCAACGG
>JAFDDT010000222.1 GCA_019310725.1 Deltaproteobacteria bacterium
GGAGCAATGCGTCTATTTGCTAATTTTTTCTTGAAAACGAAGGTAAGAAATGAGATAATTCCTTCTAAGAATCAATATTCCAATATTCCACCATTCCATTACCCCATCTGGCCTCCATGGAACATGTTCCATATAAAAATACTGTTTTTTCAACAAGTTATAGAAATTCCGATACATATAATTATCCTTATAAAGCAATAATGGAGAGGGTTTTGAGAGATTTGAAAGCATCAATACTTTCGCATGATTATATATCCAACTATACGATATCACATTAATATATTAAAGTGAGCTTAATGAAACATTTCCGTTAATCTATCACCGGCAGCCGTGACACAGTCCGTGGAACGGGGTGAGAGGCTTGTAAAGGAAAATAATTATCATTTTGGTTAAAAGTGCAGTTGTAGGATGTCCCTCTTTACATTACGAATTGATTGGAATTAATACAAAAGATGTTATGATTGGGTTTCGTTTTTGCCCTGAACGTATGTTTTTGATATCGAAATGTGCCGCTCAAATAATAGGGCTTTATGATTAGGGTGACTTTTTTCGGCTAGTAAAATAGTTCTTGCAAATTAGAAATATATTTCTATAATGTAAGATATGATAAAGCGAAAATTAAAGAATACAATCATATCGTATCTTAAAAAATTCCCTGCCGTTGCCCTGTTAGGCCCAAGGCAGTCGGGAAAGACGACGCTTGCAAAGACCTTTTCCACGAGCTATTACGACCTGGAAGTTGAGCAGGAAAAGCTTAGGCTTGATTTGCAGTGGGATGAGATTACTCAATCCGATCACCTTATTATTCTGGATGAGGCTCAAAGTTATCCTGAAATCTTTCCCAGAATAAGAAGCGCCATTGACAACCGCAGAGACAAGATGGGTCGCTTCATGATTCTAGGTTCTGTCTCACCGGGGTTAATGATACAGGTGTCGGAATTTTTGACTGGAAGAATCGCCATTTGTGAACTTTCGCCTTTTTATATAGATGAAGTTAAGCGCAATGGTCTGGATAATTTGTGGCTTGTGGGAGGCTTTCCAGATGGAGGGATACTCAAGAGGGACAGCTTTCCTTTGTGGCAGAAAAATTATCTCGATTTGCTTGCCATGCGTGATCTTCCTCAATGGGGCTTGCCGGCAACTCCACAGGTCACCCAGAGGCTTTTCAGGATGCTCGCCGTAAGCAACGGCAATGTCTGGAATGCGAGCCAGATTGGCAAGAGCATGGGGCTCTCCTATCACACAGTTAATTCATACCTGAACTACCTAGAGCAGACATATCTTATTCGAAGGCTTCAACCGTTTCATGCCAATATCCGAAAAAGGCTTGTTAAAAGCCCTAAAGTGTACTGGCGTGATACAGGCCTTTTGCATAGCCTTCAAGGGGTTAACAGTTCAGATGATTTAATCGTCCAGCCGTGGGTCGGATTCAGCTGGGAAGGTTTTGTGATTGAACAGATCCTTATCTGCCTTGAGGTGCAGGGCACTCATTATGAGGCATACTTCTTCAGGACAAATGACGGATACGAACTTGATCTCCTTTTGATACTTAATGGTAAGAAGTGGGCCTTTGAAATTAAGCTTTCAGGTTCTCCTGGCAGGGATGAATTGGATCGATTGAAAAACGCGGCGGAGATGGTGGGAGCTAACAGAAAGGTCCTTATTTCCAGAACAAGAAGAGAGATCGAAGGAGCGGATGTTGTTTCTACTAATTTGTACGGCGTGCTCAGGTTGCTGCAGGGTAAAAACAGGAAGTGATTTCATATGAGCGTCAGAACGGGTGGCCAAGACATAGCTCTATTTCGACGGCCTGCTTTTTGAGAAAGCGCGGGAGTTCGACCCGGAATACAGCGAGGCAGAAGGCGCGCTTACCGGGTGGCGGCGCCACTTGTAGGACAACCCATATCGTGGATTGCCCCTTGTCTACGCAACGATTCCTGCCAAACATGGTGAGCCGGATGCACAGAGGGCCCCTGAGCATAATAGGGGACAATCCAAAGTTTATGATACCTTGCCTAACCACATTCCATTAGATTGCCTTTTCATTGCTGGTACGATCCTCTTATCTCAAACCCAAAAGTAGAGGGATACGCTCAAGAAAGAGGCTTTCAGGAATGACGATTTCTCTAAGAAATCAATACCTGCTTGATATTTCATATTTCAATATCAATAATTAACTGGTAGGCACCTGTGGTGCTGGCTTACCTTCTAAACTGTCAGAAACAAGGCGCCCAAGAAAGATTGCAAACGGCGCGATATCCTTCAATGGACAACGAGTGATAAGCGTCCGTAACGTAAATGTCATCGGCTGCCTTGAGATAGCCAGCGATGTCGGAAGGCCGGCCAGGGGCGGCCGGAAATCGTTTGAGGATTGGTTCTCGCATCTGTTGCCATATTAGGCGAATACGATTCGCGTACGGCGACTGTTTGCGCGCTGGCAGAATCAGATTTATTGTGTCTTCGAATGGATCTTTTTCACGAATGTCGTAGTCTGCGGTTTGCATCGTTTTGACAATATTGTCGGCAATACGGTCACGTCCGATATTTCGGAACGCACCTGCGAGACGGCCGGCAACCGTGGTGCGTCCACCTTCAAGGAGCAGTGCAAGCACATCAGATGCATCGCGCACCATGGCCAGAGCCGCGCGTGCGTCCGTCGCGTTCTGTCTAAAGAATCCAGGTCCGCAGCTCACCAGGCCCGCAGGTACAGAGAACAGACGCAAGCCGTCCTTCTCTGCAATTTGTCCAGCCTCGGGCAGGGCCGCACGCGTATCGAATAACGACGTATCATGCGGCAGCGTTGTGATCTTGTTGCGGGCCTTCGGTGAGCGTACAAGCAGTTGGCGTGGAACCGTCATGTTCCCGGCATGCAGCAATAGTGACTGCTCAGGAGAGAGGCTCCAATTCGTCCCAAAACGCTCCTGCAGGTACGCTGCACAGAAACCCCAGAACGATGCGTACCATGCCGTGCTCTCTCCGGTGGCCTCGTCCGGGCGGGCAGGAATGTGCCAGCCCTTCATGACCTCTTGCAAGAAGCCGTTTTTGACCAGGCGTTCGCGATGCCTCCTGGTCAGATCACCTGAACGCACAGCGACGACACCGCGGTCTTGCAGTGCTCTCAGGGCCTCAAGGGATTCAGCCAGTTTTTCATGTGGGCTTGCCATAGCTCTCGTGCTTTCGTTAGCTTATTACGCCGTACTACTGTTAGCTTTTTATGCATTAGCAAATTTATTTTATTAATATATCATTGCTAGCTTATTTCGTCGAGCACTATTTAGCTTATTGTGTCCTGCAATTATTGGCTTTGCCTGCGTAACCATCCAATAAGGTGGCACCGACTGTGGCATGCGGGTCGTTGGTTCTAAAACAACCTATTTCGTATTGTCTTACAAGCTACACTTTTTTTGAGCGAAGACCAGGTAAACAGGATTGAATGTCTTGCCAGGATATTCAATTTGGGGGCACTGAATATCTGATGAGAATATCAAAGTCTCAAGCTCCCAGGTGAGAGATCTCAGTTTATACAATGCGACTGTATGGGAAGCTCACCCTTGGTAAACAGTAGAAAGCCCTTGCCCTAATGAATGCACCACAACATCTTGTGAACTTATTCTGCTTTCCATCAGACAGAGACCCTTCAATTCTAAAGGCATTCTCAAAGTCGATTTTACTTGACTTTAAAAAGCTTTTATCATTGCATCAAATAAAGATCTTCTTTCCAATCTTTTAAGCTGAAATTGCGGGTTACTCTATGAGAAAATGTTTCAAAATCTGCGGTTCTCGCTCCTAATAGGGGTTATCTATTCTGGGGCATAAATTCATATCAGATATTTCCCTGAGGTCGTGGTCACAGAAATAGAGGGACAGCAGACCTCTGTGATTGAGCTCAAGGTAACCAAGGAAGATATTGGAAAAATAATCGGCAAACATGGAGACACGGTACAGGCCATAAGAACAATACTCGGTGCAGCCTCAAGAAAGATAAAAAAGAGATCTCTATTGGAGATCTTGGAGTAGTTGAGTAAAATAGGACTTAGAGATCTAATGCTGATACGTCAGGTACGTGAACACTGGAACCCGGACCCAATTTCCAAAATTTTACCTTCTGACAACTGCCGAGCAAATGACTCTACAGAAGATGGACGATTCCTTTGCTGCCCGAAGGGCAGAATCATTTAACCCGTTTTTGTGAGCATGTCCATATATTGCGGTCCATGTATACCTCACAAAAGTTCCAACTGCTATGAGTGGAAAGTCGACGACAATTCTCCTGGCTTGCCATTACTATACGTAACATACACAGGTGGGGTGCATACTGCAACCTCAACTGTGCGGTTTCAGCCCCTGGCAGTAATTGACGAATTGCAGAAGAATTAATGATCTGTTTCCTTGTTTCAATAAGTTTGTCTGTATCTTGGTTCTTGTAAGCTAAGAGCAAAAATGCAGAGGAGCGGGGTATAAGGTTAGATTAGACCTGCTGCGGAGAGGATATCGGGCACCAGTTCCTCCCTTCCGATGGCCATTATGTGCACCCCGTCACACATCTTCTCTTTCTTTATTCTCTTTATCATCCGGCCAGCTATCTCGATGCCCTTATCCAGTGCCCTTCCTTTTGGGGCAGACGCCATTTCATCGATCAGTTCCTGGGGCACGTTCACACCGGCAACGTTCTTATTCATAAACCTGGCCATTGGGGCGGAGGTCAGTAAAATAATGCCGGCCAATATCTTTACCGGAAACTGTTTCGCATAATCCATAAACTGCTTGAAATTGTCCAGGTCATACACAGCCTGGGTTTGGATAAACTCGGCGCCTGCCTCTATCTTTTTTTCAAACTTTATAAGCTGGGGTTCAATGGGATCGGCTTCAGGCGTAACAATGGCTCCAGCACAAAAAGATACACTTCCGTCCAAGTCATTCCCCCCCAGATCTTTTCCTTTTTCCAGCCTTCTTATCGCTGCGAGCAGTTGACTGGAATCCAGGTCAAAGACACCTTTGGCCTCCTTATGGTCACCTAAGATTACAGAATCACCCGTGAGACATAGCACGTTGTTAATCCCCCTGCTGGCAGCAAATAAGAGATCAGCCTGGAGAGCCAACCGATTGCGATCCCGACAGGTCATCTGCAAAATAGGCTCGCCACCCATCTCTTTCACCAGAAGGGCTCCTCCCAGAGAAGGAAATCGCATCACAGAGCTCTGGTGATCGGTAACATTCATGGCATCCACCTTGTCCTTTAAGAGCTCAATATGGTGGGGCATCTTTTCCAGGTTAGTCCCTTTAGGTGGCGCCACCTCTGAGGTGACCACAAATTTACCCGATTCCAGGGCTTTTTTGAATGATGAAATCATGTTCTAAACCCCTTCTTTTCCAGAAAATGTCAAATGATAAAGCTCAAATTTCAAATCAATTTCAAAGTCCAAATAAAAAAGAGACATCCTTTTTGTAACTTTAGGCATTTTAG
>JAFDDT010000223.1 GCA_019310725.1 Deltaproteobacteria bacterium
AAATCTTCACCCCGTTAGATAATGAATTTGTATTTTGGATCTGGTCTTAACTTATCTATACTTCATGAAAGTTATGATTCTTTCAGTCATTACTATCTAACGGGGCAAGAATGAGCAAAACATGTTTGGAGTTTAGCAAGAAATTTTAATGGTTTTGCATTTAGAGCATTTGAATTTGGAATTTGTTTAGGATTTAGATATTCGGATTTCGGATTTCGAAGTCCCTATAGAATCGTGCATTTTACCGCATAAACTTGACCTAAATTTCAAGATCTTGGGTTATATAGACACCTCTAGTATGGCAGGTTCCTCCAAACGCTCAATACTTTCGTAGGCCATTTCAGTCCAGTCACACAACAGAGACCGTGTGTCTCGGGGATCGATAACGTCCTCTATGCCGAAGGCTTCGGCAGTTCGGAACGGTGATTGAATTGCTCGGTAGGTATCTTGCAGTTCCTTGAGATGGGCCGGCGGATCTTCGGCTGATTCTATTTCTGCCCGATGGGCTGCGTACACGCCTCCCTCCACAGGTATATTGCCCCACACAGCCGACGGCCAGGCGTAGCGCCAGGTAAAACGCAACCCGCCTTTTTGGGCAGCCCCTGCGACCCCAAAGCATTTTCTCAAATAGATGACCGCCAGCGGAACGGTTGCCTGGATAATGGCAAAACTTGCCCTCACTCCTTTGCGAATGGTACCATGTTCCTCGCTCTTTTTTCCGATTGCAAACCCAGGTTGATCAACGAGGTTGACTATCGGCAGGTGGAAGGTGTCACACATGTCCACGAAACGTGTAAACTTCTCTGCCGCGTCGTAGTTAAATGAGCCGGCTAAGTGCTTGGGGTCATTTGCCAATACCCCAACTGAGTAACCGTTCAGGCGGGCCAGGGCGGTAACCTGCGACTGGCCGTGGTATGTTCCAATCTCGAAGATAGAGCCCTTATCCAGCACAAGGTTCAAAATTTTTCGGATGTCGTATGGTTTTTTTGGGTTTTTGGGAATTGTTGAAAGAAGTTCTTCCCCGCGAATCCTGGGATCATCGCTGTCGGTTTTCCGCCGCGCTGCTATTTGCCAGACATTTGATGGGAGGTACGATAGAAACTTCTTGACTTGCTCAAGGGCATCCCTTTCATCCTCTGCCTCGTTGTCTATAACACCAGATACACGCGCATGGAGTTCATGTCCCCCAAGCTCTTCCTTGCCTATATCGTGCCCGAAGGCAACTTTGACTAATAGTGGCCCCCCAACAAAAACTTGGGTTTGCTTTCTTATCATTACAGAAAAGTGACTCTGAACCATATACATGGCGCCTAAACCAGCTATAGCCCCGAAACCAGCAGAGACGACCGGTACCTCTGACATCACCTCTACTCGATCTTGAGCACATTCATCGCCTGATGTGGGGAGCTCCGTGTGCCCTATTTCGAGGATTTCTTTGATGGAGCCGCCAGCGCCTTCTACCAATCTGACTATAGGGAGCCTGAATGCGCGAGCCATTTTTACGAAATAGGCGCTCTTGGCTTTGTATAGTCTTCCAACGGAGGCACCTTTTACCGTAAAATCGTCGCCATGCACCGCAACTCTGCTGCCGTCTATTCTCGCTATGCCCATCACAAATGGGCAGGGTACTAGGTCGATGAGCTTGTTCTTATCATTGATATCGTAGGTTGGGACTCCGGCAAGGATGCCTCTCTCAATAAATGAGCCCCTGTCGACCAACATATCTATCCGCTCCCTCACCGTCATTCTGCCCACTTGATGGTGTTTGGCGACGTTTTCTTTGCCTCCCAGTTGGCGGGCAATTTTCTTCCGTCTTTTCAATTGTTTAACTTCTGATTCCCACATAAGCATAATTCCCCTTTTGCTTTCTGGATCTCAAGGCCCCTGACAACGATGTCAAGGTCAGACCAATTAACACAAGCACGCCCCACCATGGGATGCCCCATCCCTTGGCCCATGGTCTTATCGATATCTTTGGTAAGGAGCCGTAAGGTCTGTGAAAAGGCCATTCCACAGATATTGCCTGCCATAAAACCTATGCAAGCACGCGTATTGAAAAGTTTGGATTAGAACAAGATAATTTGTCAGAGGGGCGGAGAAGCTCTTTTATTTCTTATTCTTCGGCATACTGCCTCATGCCCTCTACGTAGAGATCATTTCCTTTTGTGTCATTGATGACTGTTACTGGAAAATCTTCTACCTCTAATCTTCGGATTGCTTCGGGCCCGAGATCGGGATAGGCAACAATCTCGGCCTTCTTAATTCTCTTGGCAATGAGAGCTCCTGCTCCACCAGTGGCGCCAAAATATACTGCCTTGAATTGTTTCATAACGTCGACAACAACCTGGGAACGGTTTCCTTTGCCAATCATGCCCTTTAATCCCAGCTCGATTAGTTTGGGAGAATACGGGTCCATCCTGTAGCTTGTGGTGGGGCCGGCTGAGCCAATCGGCTTTCCTGGCTTTGCAGGCGTAGGGCCGACGTAATAGATTACCTGGCCTTTGATATCAATCGGGAGTTTTTTTCCGTCCTGGATAAGGTCAAACAGCCTTTTGTGCGCAGCATCCCTTCCAGTGAAGAGAACACCATTTAACAATACCTTATCTCCTATACGGAGTTTCTCCACATCTTCAGTGGTGAGCGGTGTCGTCAGTTTGATTTCTTGCGACATCTTCTCCTCCAGTTGCTCGTATTCGTTGTGTTTCTAGATTCTTTTGAGTTCTTGGGTTTATTGTGTTCATACTTGGCGACGGACTACACTCAACAGACGAGAGCCAGGAATACTATATCACTGCCTCTTTGTGTCTCGCCGCGTGACATTGTATATTGACTGCTACCGGTAAACTGGCAATGTGGCAGGGTTCCATTTCCAGAAACACATCGAGTGAAGTTGTAGTGCCTCCATATCCCATGGGGCCGATCCCTAATTTTTTGATTCTTGTCAAAATCTCTTTTTCAATCTTTGCCAGCTCCGGATCACTATTTCTTTCTCCGAGGGTTCTTAAGAGTGCCTTCTTGGCGAGAATTGCGGATCTTTCAAAGGTCCCTCCCACACCAATGCCAATAATGGTCGGTGGGCAGGGGTTAGAGCCAGACTCTTTTACCCTGTTTACTACAAAATCTTTTACTCCCTCCATACCTGCCGCTGGAGTAAGCATGGTTACCCTACTCATGTTCTCACTGCCTCCTCCTTTGGGGGCTACAATAATCCTTATCTTATCTCCCGGAACAATTTCCAGGTGTATAATGGCAGGGGTATTGTCACCGGTATTTTTTCTAGTAATAGGATTGCATGCCGATTTCCTTAAATACCCTTGCTCATACCCCTGTCTCACTCCCTCGTTGATTGCCACTTTTAGATCACTGCCTGTGATATGGACATCTTGACCAATTTCCATAAACACGACAGCAAGCCCGCAATCCTGACATATGGGAGCCTTTTCTTCCCGGGCAATGCGAGCATTCTCTTTCAGCTCCCTCAGGACGTCTCGTGCTGTCTCTGATTTTTCGTTTTCTATGGCCCGGTCAAAGGCAAGGAGGACATCATTGCCTAGATTGTAGTTTGCATCTATGCACAAGTCTTTGACTACCTTAATAATCTCCTGCGCAGGAATCTCCCTGGTCATTACCATATCTCCTCATTCCCATTATTTCTTGCCTTCCAGCAACGCCCCAGAGATTGATCGGGGAAGGTCTTTTTTCTTTTTGGGTTTGGAACGTGCCTGAGTGTGGCCGGATGCCTTGCTTTCGTTCTTCTTTGCCATAGCGATTCTCCCTCTCCGGGGCCTAGACAGGGATATTCCCGTGTTTCTTGGCGGGCCTTGTTTCCCTTTTGGTAGTGAGCATCTCCAGGGCGCTTATGAGTTGGGGTCTGGTGTCTCGGGGTAAAATAACGGCATCTACAAATCCCCGGGAGGCGGCGATGTATGGATTGGAAAAATGGTCCCGGTACTCGGTAATTTTCTCCTCCCTCTTTGCTGCAGGGTCGGACGCTCCCTTTATCTCCTTCCTGTGAACAATCTCGGCCGCTTGCTCGGCCCCCATAACGGCAATTTCTGCCGTAGGCCAGGCAAAGACATAGTCGCTCCCGAGAGGCTTTCCGCACATAGCTAGGAAGGCTCCTCCGTAGTCCTTTCTGGTTATCAAGGTTATCTTTGGCACGGTAGCTTCACTGTAACACCAGAGAAGCTTGGCGCCGTGGCGTATAATACCACCCCATTCCTGTTTACTTCCCGGTAAATACCCGGGCACATCCACAATGGTGAGGAGGGGTATATTAAAGGCATCGCAGAAGCGAATAAACCTGGTAGCCTTATCCGAGGCATTGATATCGAGGCATCCAGCCAGAAACCTTGGTTGATTCGCAATGATGCCCACAGTCCTTCCATTAAGCCGCGCAAAACAGATGATAATATTCTTGGCATAATGTTCATGGGGTTCAGAGATCTGGCCGTTATCCACTAAGAGGCGAATAACCTCTTTCATGTCATAGTAAGATCTTGGGTTATCAGGGATGATAGTATCAAGGTGTGGATCAGTTCGACCTGGGTCATCTCCCGAGTTCACCACCGGAGGATCTTCCATATTGTTCGACGGCAAATAGGCGAGCAATTCCCGAATCCTTTCTATACAGTGGGCGTCGCTCTCGCACGCAAAGTGGGCGACCCCACTTCTTGTGTTATGTACCATGGCTCCGCCCAGATCCTCAAAGCTGATTTCCTCACCAATAGTTGCCTTGATTACTGCTGGACCTGTAATAAACATGTGACTGCTTTTCTTGGTCATAAATATCCAATCGGTCATTGCAGGAGAATATACCGCGCCACCGGCGGTAGGGCCCATAATGGCTGAGATTTGCGGAATCACACCAGAAGCACAGGAGTTCCTGTAGAATATGTCGCCATAGCCCGCAAGAGAATCGACACCCTCCTGTATTCTGGCCCCTCCGGAGTCATTGAACCCGACAAGAGGAGCCCCGGTCTTGAGAGCCAGATCCATAACCTTACATATTTTCTTAGCATGCATCTCGCCCAGGGTACCAGCCACCGCGGTAAAATCCTGAGAGTACGCATATGCCAATCTCGCATTTATTGTACCGTGGCCGGTGACCACACCTTCTCCAGGGATAAAGGTTTGAGCCATATCAAAGTCCGTACACCGATGCCTGACAAACATATCAAGCTCTCGAAAACTGCCGGGATCAAAGAGTAGGTCCAGCCTCTCTCGTGCAGTAAGCTTGCCTCTATCATGCTGCTTCTGGATCTGTTGGGCTCCGCCCATGGCGAGCTCTTTTTCTTTCCTCTCCTCTAACCCCTTGATTTTATCTGCAGTGGTACTCATCAAACCCCCTTCCATTCTTAAAGGACATCAGCATACAGGTACAAGAACATACCATGAAGCTTCTTGGTGCTTTTAGGTGATGTTTGCCCCATACCTGTTTCTCCCTACCCCACCATCTTGGCTACCTCAGCAAACCCCGTGGGGTCGGTGACAGCCATATCAGCAAGGATCTTGCGGTCGAGTGCAATACCTGCCTTTGTGAGTCCTCCCATAAGGGTGC
>JAFDDT010000224.1 GCA_019310725.1 Deltaproteobacteria bacterium
GCTGATTCCGGCACCCTGGAAAATATAGCTTAATGTGCCGATTACCAGCGCCGTTACGCCGATTCCAATAAACCATCGATAAAAGAATTTTGCATCTGTATCTTGCAGGAGAAGTAAGCGCAATGTGGGCGCTGTAGGTGATAGAGTAAAGTTGGCCACCAAGATAAGGGATCTGAGGTAATAGCTAAAAAGAACTACGGCAGAGGCAACTGCAAATCCGGGATCGGCTTCATCATAGAAAAAGGCAAATAGCACAAAGCTTGTCAATATAAACGAGCCGAGGCCTAACAAATCCAAAAGGAGGCGCGAGACAACTCGCCCTAGGAATTGCAGACGTCCAAATAAGGCCATATCCAATAGCTGACGCCGCAGGCTCTCGGTAGCTCGTCGGACCACCCACTCCACAACCAGTCCACAGAAAATCAGCAAGGCCACAATAAAAAGAGTCAGCATAAGATGACCAAAGCCCTTGCCCTGATTTAAATTCGCCAATGCCGCTGACCATTCACGGGAATCGAATGTGGATTCGGTAAAAAAAGAATGAATCTGTTCTAGAACGTGAGAAACTGCCTGTTCGGCATTATAGAAAAGTGTAATAGCATCCTCCCCGCTTCTGTAACTTTCATCATACAAGTGGTTATCCTTGTCCGCCCGTGTTGTGAACTTTTTTTCGAACTTCTGCCTGACTTCGCCTTCAGGTAAAGCTGCAGCGATGGTATCAATCTCATCCTGGCCGAGTTGGACGGTAACCTGGCCACCAGATGAATCTTTGGCATCATCTTTGTGGGCAGTATTCTGGTTTCCAATCGTTTTGGACATCGGCGGAGATGCAGCTTCGATAGGTTGGCCCGCGAATAAAAGGCCCAAAACTAGTATCGCCAAAATCAGCTTTGATATCAAAGCATACCGCGACATTGTTTTCCTCCTGTGCCAGTAGTGCGTTTCGCCAAGATATTTACATATATTAAAACCAATGGTTTTGTAAAAAGCCGAACTCTTTTTTTTATCTGGACTCCCGCCCTGCCCCTTTGCGGGGGCAGGCTCTACGCGGTAATGACAATGAAGCTGCACGCAGCCCCGCAAGCGGGATCTCCGCTTTGCTCCGACAAGCTGCGGGGTATTTTGGCGAAGGCGAATCAACATTGGTATTCTTCAAATACCTGGCGGATAATTCCAGCTGCCTAGCTGTTGATAAAGGTTTTTTGCCACACCTTCCACTGGCTATCTGCCTGGCCTCCTCGATCGCAAGTACAGTTATTAGCACTACTGTTCAACCTTCATGACCACTAACGTAAGGTCGTCTTCTTTTTTGAGCGGATAGCTGAACTGTTCTACCTCGTTGATCACAGCGTCTAGAATCTCTTTTGCCGACTCGTTCGCATGAAGGTGGATCACCTCTTTTAACTTGTCTTTCCCAAACATCATGCCGTTCTGGTTGTGGGCCTCCCAGATGCCGTCTGTGCCGATCACGATGATCTGACCAGGGGTAATTTCCCGTTTCGATTCTGTGTATTCGGAATCGTAAAAGACTCCCAAGGGCAAGCCCCGCCCGGTTAGTTCGCCAAAGGAATCCGTAATAGAGCTATAGATAATAGCCGGATCATGGCCAGCGTTCACCCACCGGATGTATTTGTTATGCCTGTCTATCATGCTATAGAACAGTGTCATAAAATGGCCCGTTTCCTTGACGTCCTGGGAAAGGTGCCTGTTCACGTCGGAGACCATGTCCACAATGTTGTCCGAATGGTGAGCATGATGCCGGAGGGTGGCCCGAACCGAAATCATCAGCAGGGCTGAGGGAATGCCGTGATCTGAGACATCGCCAACAATTACGCCGATTTTCCGGTGCCCGTTTTCGCCCATGTACAGATAATCAAAGTAATCACCTCCAGTCTCATCACAGTAGATACTTGTGCCTGCAAGGTCTAATCCCTCTATCTTCGGGTCGGTTTTTGGCAGAAGATTCTGCTGGATTTCCATGGCCAGGCCCAGTGAATGACGCATCTGGTCACGTTCCTTCAGCCCCCCGGTCATTTCGTTAATCACGTCGCCTGTGTAACCTATTTCATCATTCGAGGTTACCCTTACTTTTCTATCAAAGTTACCGTGCCGGACTCCTCGCAACACCCGGATAATTTCCTGCAAGGGTCTTGTCAGGTTCATGCTTACCAAGAAGGTCAGCCAAACGCCAACACAGATGAAGAGAATGGCGTCAATGGTGATATCTAAACGCAATTGTTGCAGAGCCTCAGATGGGTCAATATTGGCGTAAGATGCCCCTCGAACTGTGCAAAGTATGGCAGCAAAAGGGACCAAATTGCAGGCAACTAAGAGCGCACCGAGTCGCGTTCGGATGCGGATGCGCAGGGTTCTAGGGGTTGCGTAGAGACCTCCATCGGGGAAAAAGTTTGGTGCAAGCCTCTTTTGCAGAGCGTGCTCCAACACAAAAAAAGCGACAGTTATGGTAATCAAGCCAGTGGTAAAGCTCATAAGAAAGGCACTCACTGCGATTTGTTTAATAGCGAATGCCCGCCAAGACAGCAACGAATAAAGCACTGCTGCAATTGTCCATATGGCAAAATCCAAAAAAATCAGAAAAAAAGGCTCGTTGAGCAGTCTTTGCCGTACCCTGACTTCAGGTTCCGGTGGTATCCCTGGTTCCTGGCATCTGATATTCAGGTACCGCCGAATGGGTCGCTCGTAAAGAACCGTCAGCACTAAGGGCACCATAAAAGAACAGGGCACAAAAATTATACTAATGCTCCGAAAAAACTGCGCGATCTCAAATGATGCCGCAGAAGTGGAACCATGGGTCAAAAAAAGGACAACAACCACACCGATCACATTCGAGATGAGATTGGCAAAGAGCATCTCGTTTTTGAGATGAAAAACAGTGAACTTCGTCATTGCTCCTAGCTCCTATTGATTGGAATTGGCGTTATGGCAAAAAACAAGAAACCGGGCCTTATCCTCCGCTTTGACTAATGAAGTATAGAGAAAGGAGACATGAGTGTCAAACGAGAATGGTTCTCAAAATATAGCGATTTGGTAACGCTTGAAAATTGAGGCATTTAGGTTCAAGAAGGTAATCTCGCTCAGGCGAGGCAGGCGGGCGATATATCAAAAAAATACCACCGTGTTCTGCAATGGCCAAATATTTGAGATTTACTCCACAAAACATTTGCGCCATTGGTTATCTCCTGTTAAATAAGAAATATTTGGCCACCTCCGTTGAAGCTAATAGATATCGCCTTGAGGAAATTGGCATTACCAGTTAGATAGATTGAGGTCCGTCATGTGGATGAAAAAAACTGGACCTCAACTTTTCAAGGTTTCCAATGATTTGATCTTGCAAAATGGAAAACGATAATTACTATCAAAGCACGCAGAAAAGATCTTCCCTGACCTAACCCGGATAAACCGGGATTGGGGAATTGCGGATTGAGGAATTTACCAATTAAAAACAATCTCCATTAACCTAATCCCTCACTTCCTGAATCCCCAAATCCTCTGGCCAGCAAGGCTTTTCTGGGAGAAAAAAGCGTGACAATTTTGCACGCAATCCCATTTCTAAGGCACTAATGAAGCCCCGTGCAGCGAGACTTGGGCGAGCTCAGTCGAGTCGCTGCCGGGTATTCTGGCAAAGGCGAATAAAAGGAGAAATGCCATGGACCGGAACAAATACATATATGCCAGCATTACAGTTTTTATAGTAGCTCTTTTTATCTCTGGGTGTGCATCTTTCACCGGTTACGGGAAAGTAAGGCCCCAACCCTTTCGGGGAGAACGAATAAATATCGAGCAGCTAGAAAAAAATTGGCAAGACTATACTATTCACTATGCTGGGTTAAACGCTAGTAATCCTCTGGGAATCATGTTCGATCCCAAAAACGACGAAACAACCCTCGTAGGCGATAGATGGATCAAGGTCGACGATAAGGAAACGGTGTCTGAGATCATCAGTTGGATCAAGAGCTACACCGAATACAACCCGCAAGTCTGGATGATCCTGGGGCCACATGACCGGCTCTACGGCTATCTCTTTTATCTTGAAGGTCATGTAGTCGTCAAGGTGATTAATGACACGACGATGTATGTGTATGATCTGAAGGACCCAAGAGATCAAACCAGGCGCGGGTTCTGAAAGCAGAATTAAAGAATAGCGCTTTGACGACCCCTAAAAGCCTAGATCTGATCTATGTCAAGAATGTGATGCTCCAGGCGCAATCTCAAGCACTACCATTTATTCTCTCATCATGATGGGGGTTTGAAATCAGTGGCCCCTGCGCAGTGCAAAAACGGGCAAGCCTTTTTATGAGTGAATCAGGGCCACGTCATAGGCCTGCCCTGGCGTGACGGGATTGGAATATGCAACTGTTTTTACTCCTTATGCATGTATCTCTCTCTATAACCGCAACCTGGCATGCCAGGTCTGGGCCAGGGGCATAACCAAAAAAAAGACACCCATACCCTGGACTTTGAGGTTACCCTGATGAGTGAATATCTATCGTTGACACCATTTGTATGTTGGCTTATTCTAAAAGTAGGGTTTGTTCACCCTATAAAGGCTTGGGTGGTCTTCTCATCCGTCGATAAGACAATCAGGATGGTTTTTCGGTGCGATGTGAGAAGTTAGGATATCAAACCGCTTCATCGAAAATGTAACAGGGAGGACATAATGAGAAGAAAAATGGCATTTGCCGCAGTTTTTCTCCTGGGTTTATTTTTGCTGTCCTGTGCTACGACTCACCAGGTTACCACGGACGTCATTCCCGACAGTGCACGGATTGTCAGGCTATACGTTCCTGCATGTACCTGAGCCGGTACCGAAGCCCGGATCCGTGAGATCCTGATGAATATCGATGGGGTATACGATGTAAAAGGTAACACGCTGAGTCAGTACGTAACGGTAAGCTTTGATCCCGAAAAAACTAGCGTAGAGGGGTTAATTAAGACCCTTGAATCAGAGGAGTTTTTTGTTAGAGCGGCCCCTGTGTTTATAAAGTAATTTTGTTAGGGGCGAGTAGCGTATTTGATGAACTCTTATTAGGGGACCTTAACTCTAATAAGGCCCCAAGTATGAAGCGACTCATTAAAGGTAGAGAAGATCTCCCTTTCTGTTTTCCAGCAACCTTACCGTGCAGTTTCACCGGCCTCGTTTTTCCACCTTAACCCTTAGTTCCCTCCCAGATCAGAGGAATTTCCATTGAAAATTTTGTCGAGTATGGTAGAGTCTTGAAATTAAACTTAGGTTAAGGGGGAGGGAGTTATGGCGAGTTTAAACAAGGTAATGCTCATAGGTAACCTCGGTGCCGATCCAGAGATACGCTACACACCAAGCGGTGCGGCTGTTGCTAACTTTAACATGGCCACCAGGGAACAGTGGACGAAACAGGACAAGACCGAATGGCACAGGATCGTTGCCTGGAGAAGGCTGGGAGAAATTTGTGGCGAATATCTGCACAAAGGAAGCCTTGTTTACATAGAAGGCAGGCTGCAGACAAGGAGTTGGGAGGATCGGGATGGGAACAAACGGTACACCACAGAGATTATTGCGCTAGGAATGCAGATGCTGGATAGAGCAGGCAAGTCCGGAGAAGCCGTATCGGCCGATGAGCGCTTTCCAACTGAAGAGCCTGTGGACGTACCTGATGACGATATCCCATTTTAGGGAATCTGCCTGGGGGACGGATTACTGATCAGGCTTGTCGATTTTTTCCTTGTCATCACCCGTATCGGGAGGTAACTCTTCAGGCTTTTCGGAAGTGGCTTGCTTAAAGTTTCTTATCCCCTGACCGAGGCCTTTGCCGATCTGGGGGAGTTTGCTGGCTCCGAAGATTACCAAAACAATAACCAGAATGATGAGCAATTCTGGCATACCGAGACCAAACATGTATACACCTCTTTATGTATGAACCTCTAGAGAGTATATACTCGATCTCTCTTCTCAAGTCAACTAATCTTTCTTGAAGACCTGCTCTGCAGTTTTTCCCAACTGGCCGAGATTGAGCACTACCGTTATACCATGAGATTTCAGGGCCTTTATTTTATCCTCAGCCCTTCCCTTGCCTCCTGAGATAATGGCGCCAGCATGACCCATGCGTCTACCGGGAGGGGCCGTCTGCCCAGCAATAAAGGCCACGACCGGTTTGTTAAATTCCCTGTCTATATACTCTGCTGCCTCTTCCTCAGCTGTTCCTCCGATCTCCCCGATGATGACGACACCGGCTGTTTCACTATCTTCTTTAAACCTTTCCAGATGATCTACAAAGGAGGCCCCTACTATTGGGTCACCGCCTAAACCGATACAGCTAGATTGTCCCAATCCAATCCGCGTCAATTGATCTACTACCTCATACGTCAGGGTTCCACTCCTGGAAATCACCCCGATACCTCCCTGTTTGTGAACATGCGCTGGCATGATCCCCACCTTTGTCTTTCCGGGTGAGATAATCCCCGGAGTGTTTGGGCCGATCAGCACCGCGCCGCATTTTCTAATAAAACGAACGGCCTTAATCATGTCCAGAGTGGGAATCCCTTCGGTAATACAGACAATGACCTCTATGCCTGCATCTGCAGCCTCGAGCATGGCATCAGAGGCAAAGGGAGGAGGCACAAAGATGCAGGTGGCATTGGCGCCATAATTATCAACCGCATCTTTTACTCTATTGAGTACCGGTATACCCTCAACCGCTCCTCCACCTTTGCCCGGTGTTACACCAGCTACAATATTGGTGCCGTAGGCCTTCATCTGTTTTGTGTGGAATGTTCCCTCTTTACCGGTGATACCTTGCACAACAACCCTTGTATTTTCATCAACCAGGATACCCATGCGATCACTCCTTTTTTCCTTTCTCGTAACAATTCAGCCTACCTAGGGGCTGTAGCTGTTTCTGAAAGGCGATATCTCAAAAAAATTCCACTCCAGCTGGCAGTGATCAAATATTTGACCACATCCTCTCCCAGCCGATAGATATCGCCTTGAGGAGATAGGCCCAGCCCCTAAAAAACGTCACCGGTGAATGGTTCACTCTTCTCCGAGACCATGTTAACTTACTTGCTCCGCCACCATTTTGGCGGCTTCTTCCATATCCTGAGCCACTGAAAAATCCAGATCTGAATTTTGCAAAATCGACCTCCCCTCCTCAACATTGGTCCCTTCTAGCCTGACGATGAGGGGAACATTTATTTCAACCTCTTTTGCAGCCTTTACCACACCTCTGGCCAGAACGTCACATCTCATGATGCCACCAAAAATATTGATGAGGATTGCCTTGACCCTCTCGTCGCTCAGGATAATTTTTATCCCGTTGGTAACCATTTCCTCACTGGCGCCGCCCCCAACATCAAGGAAATTGGCTGGTTCAGCACCGGCCAGCTTAATCACATCCATAGTAGCCATTGCCAAACCGGCCCCATTTACCATGGCGCCAACATTGCCATCCAATCTAATATAGTTGAGATTATATTCGGAAGCCCTTGCCTCCAACTCATCCATTTCATATGGATCATGGAGCTCAGCGATCTCCTTTTGCCTGAATAATGCATTATCATCAAAGTTGATCTTGGCATCCAATGCCACGATTTTGCCTGATCTGGTGATGACTAATGGATTGATCTCAACCAATGAACAGTCCTTAGAGATAAATAATGCATAGAGTTTGGTCATTATTGTTGATAACTCTTGCAAAACACTTCTGTCTGGCAATGGTTCAAGCACATAGAAAAAATTTCTGGTCTGATACGGCATCAATCCATGGGCAATATCAATGTTTTCAATCAAGACGAGCTCTGGATGCTGGGCCGAGACCTCCTCAATTTCCATTCCCCCTGCCTCACTGAATATCATTGCAGGGCATTCAAGTTTCCGATCAATAACAATCCCGAGGTAGAACTCCTTATCAATATCGAGCCCTTCCTCTATCAACAATTGGCGCACCTTTTGACCGGAGGCGCCGGTCTGAGGTGTGACCAGAGGATGAGAGAGAATCTCACCAGCTGCCTTCTCCACCTCCTCAAAACCATTCACCAACCTTACGCCACCACCTTTTCCACGCCCACCAGCATGAATCTGGGCCTTAACTACCCAGGGTGGCCCAGGCAGGCTCTTTGCACCATCTACCGCCTGACTTGGTGAGGTAGCTACCGTGCCACACGGAACTGGTATCCCAAAATCGCGAAAAAGCTCCTTTGCCTGAAACTCATGAATCTTCATAATCACTCACTCCATGTGCCATAGTTTTATCCAAGCCCAGTACTGTAACCACGATCTTATTATCTTTTGGTGCTAAAATGTCAAGGTTAAAGGCAGGCACCCAGGGCAACGTCAAAGTGCAGGGTATGGATGGGTAAGGATCAGAGCTTTTCATGATCTCCCAAGAATGGAAATCCTTGGATAATTGACGGAAAGCGGGTGAACGTTGAGGCTTGTTAATGTGGGAGGTATGAGAGATACACCAAAACCTCACAATCGCTTCGCAAAAAATCTTAAAGGAAATTGACCGTCATAGTTCCAGCGGGCAAACACCTTTGGTATTTGTGGCCGTCAGTGTTTGAAAAGCTCCTTTATCTCTTCTTTCAACACCTTTCCCATTCTGTTCTTGGGCAGCTCTTTCCGAAACACGATCTCTTTTGGACATTTCCAGTTGTGAAGGTGTTCCCTGCAAGACATTTGAATCCCTTCTGCTTTGACCTGAGCTCCTGGCTTGGTAACAACAGCTGCTGCAACCTTTTCTCCCCATTTTTCATCAGGGACGCCTACAACCGAAGATTCAACCACACCTTCAACCTGGTTTATGATCGTTTCAACCTCCTTGGGAGAGATATTTTCCCCTCCCGAGATGATAATATGTTTGAGGCGATCTGTCAGATAATAGTAACCATCCTCGTCGACTCTTCCCAGGTCACCGGTTCTGAACCAGCCTTTTTCAAATGCCTTTGCTGTGTCTTCAGGCTTCCGCCAGTAACCTGGGGTAACGGCAGAACCCTTGAGCCAGATCTCCCCCGTTTGACCGGGAACCACATCCAAGAATGTCTCAGGATCTACTATCCTCACCTGAAGATTGGGCAGGGGTAATCCAATTGAGCCAGGCTTTCTCACCCCCTTTAGGGGATTGGAAAAATTCATCCCCGTTTCTGACATACCCTCCCGCTCCACCGGTGCTTTGCCAAATACCCTCTCTACCCGCTCAAAATCCTTGACGAGAAGTGGAGCTGACCCAGAAGTCCATAACCGGATATGCTTGAAATCCAGCTTTCTATCTTCCACATAGTCCATCAATTTACCATACATAGCAGGCACACCCATAAACACCGTGCACGCGTATTCTCCCTCTTTTTTAGCCAATACTTCTATCACATTTTCCGGTGAAAA
>JAFDDT010000031.1 GCA_019310725.1 Deltaproteobacteria bacterium
TGAGGAGAGCCATGAAGTTCTTTGACCCTTACCAACCATTGTCGAATCCCTTGTCCTAAATCAAAAAGGCAGGCCTTGTTTGTGCTAAAAGGTTGTTGTTCCATCAGGCTTTTCCAGTAATGCGCCAGTCAATACCTTTCTTGATTATCGGTATCGCAAGTAATTTTACAATGCCTCTTTCCCCAGGGCAGCGCATTGCCGATTATCCGCATTCTACGTTCATATTCTTATGCATGTCCTACCCGCCATTGCTTTCATTCAGTACCCCGTCTCCATCCAATCGGGGTTAAAAGATCGCACAAATAAAGCCTTCATACAGGGTAAATCACAAAATAGCCAACACCTTGCAGTAAACAGACTGGATTTGTTCAAGGTTGTCTGTAAAAACCAATCCTACTTTCATAAATATCTTGCGCAGCGATTCCAGGTTTGTGCCTTCAGGAAGACAGAGGATCTTTGGCTTGCCCATCGGATCATAGCTGAAGCCGATCTTAAGGCGTTGGACAGGCCCCCTGTCCTTTGCCTTTGGCCTCACCTTGAACACCCCCTTGAGACCACATTTGGTACCGGCCATCAACTAAACCGTGATTCTACTTTGGGAATTGGCGACGAAGATGTAAAAGGAAGCCTTTCATCATAGACGGAGGAAACAGCATCAGGATCGGCATCCGTGGTATCATTGAATGACTCAAACACATCCCCGGGCAGGTGCTCCATGTCGATCACCGGCCCCTTACAGGGAATAAAGGCATATTCAATGATATTTTCCAGCTCCCGGATATTGCCAGGAAAAGGATAGTCCTTTAGAAATGAAAGGGCCTCAGGGGTTATGCCCTCGATGGATCGCCTCTTAATGAGATTAAACTTATGAATAAAATGATCTACTAATAAGGGGATATCTTCCTTTCTTTCTTTCAAAGGAGGCAGGCTTATCTTGACAACATTCAGGCGATAGAAGAGGTCTTCGCGGAATTTGCCCTGTGAACGCATTAATTACTCATGTTTTGTGTTTCGGAGCAGCTCTCGAGGTGCTCTTTGACCAGGGCCAGAAATGCCTCCGGATGGCCCCGGTCTTCTCTGAAGCTTCCCGCGTCAAAGAGATACCGGTCGCCTTTCTTCTTGACATAGGTGCTGCATAACCTGCCGTTCAGATAATTGAGATGCAGGCTCCCTTCCTTAATAAAATCCTTAAAATGTATGAAATCGGCGGGGACGTCAAAGGGTTGAGCAAATGAGGGTGCAATAGCCACAGCCGTTTCGTAGGAGAGACGAGCTATTTCTTCCAGGACCGTTTCAGGACAGCACGGCCCTGGCAGGATCTCGATTATTTCCTCGTCAATCCTCTGAAAATCCATATCAAAAACTCATGTAAAATGGATATTTCATTTCGCGTCCCCGCTGGAGATCTCGCAGAGAATGCCCCCATCTCCGCACTGAACCGTGGTCTGGCTCACGGGCTGATCCAGCACCACCACGTGGCAGGAAAAAGCAATGCTGGATGAACTCACATTCCAGGCATGGAGATAGTGAACGCCAAAAAACCGGGGCACCTGTTCCAGAAAGTCTTTGACCTCCTGTAGATTTAGGCCAGCTGGCGTGGCATTCATCAGGATCCCGCTGGCCTCCTTCAGTATGGTCCAGCAGTTTTTTAGGATAAAGATGACAATCAGGACCGAAAGCAGGGGATCAAGCCAGTACCACGGCCTGAATATCAGGATTATTCCGCTTATCAACACCACCACAGAGGTCAAAAGATCACCTAGCATGTGGAGAAATGCGCCACGGACATTGAGGCTGTGTTTTGCATCCCGGTGGAGCAGCCAGGCAGAGAAGCCATTTCCCAGGATGCCTATAGTGGCCATCCACATGACAACCTGGCCCAGCACTTCTTCCGGGTGCTGGAAGCGCTGGATTGCCTCGTAAACGATAAAGGCGGCAGCGCCCAAGAGAATCACCACGTTGGCCATGGCTGCCATTATCTCGACCCTACGGTACCCGAAGGTATTTCGAGCCGAGGCCCCTCTCTTGCCAATCCGGTAAGCCACATAAGAGATCAAAACCGCAGTAAAGTCGCTGAAATTATGGGTGGCATCAGAGATGAGGGCCATGCTGTGGGCATAGAGGCCGCCGATAACCTGGGCTACTGGGATAATAAAATTGAGCACAAGGGTCACTAAAAGCCGGGCGCCGCTCGTGTCTCGAAATTCCCCTTTCTTGAATCCAGCGGAGCTTCTCCCACCGTATTGCTTATGGGCAATAATTGCATTTGGAGGATTGGTATTTTGAGAATTCTTGTAGACCTTTTTCATGATCGACTATTCAGTGTGGCAGGATTGACTATATCATAAATAGATGGGATGTTCATCATGACCCTTTTTTCACCTTCATGAACCGACCACTTATCCCTATGGTAATTACTGGCTTTTCAGGATAGTTGGTCTTGAGTTCAAGGGACCCTCGATAGGTCTGTGGGGGGCCGGGAACGCTTGTGAAACGGATCTTGAATGCTCGCCCTTTCTCGATCTCCTCCACCGAGTAAGTCACTTTTCCCTCGAGATTAAAATGGCTCGGGCTCAGTTTCAGGGATTTGTCTAGCTTGGCCCTGATTTCAACATCTCTGGTGATTCTCTGGCCCTCCCTCCCATACAGATAGACTTTACGCGAAGATAGATATATAGGAACCCTAACAAAGGCCTTTACTGTCAAAACAGCCTCTTTCCACTTGGGGTCGTTGGTATAAGCCGTTGCGCCCCACCGCTTGGCCCCCTTGTAGCCTTTTGTCCGAATCCTGAGTGTGATCTTTCCCTCTCCCCCGGGAGGAATGGCCCTGTCTAAGCCGGCTGTGGAGCACCCTCACCCGGGACGTACCCTCACTATCCTGAGCGTTTCGTCGCCGTGATTAAAGACTTTGAAGGAATGGCTGATGACAGCTCCTTCCCTGACCTCTTTGAAATCGAATACCTGCTCTTCCAGGGCCATTTTCGGGCCCTGAAGCTCTTGGGCCAACGAGGAATGGCCACAAATGGTAAGTAGCGGGATACAAATGATTCCAATAAACCAGCACTTTCTCATGATTTTGCCCTCCGCCATTTGAGTTTCGCTTTACTCTATCGAGAAAATCCCTGAAGTTTAAATCCCTATTTTGCCATTCACCTTGAGTTAGGCGATTGGCCTTTGATCTTACGGTACTTATCTGCCCTTAAATCCCGCCACCGGGTCTCCCCCACTGTCGAGGTGGGATTTGAGTCGACCCTGTTGTCCCTGGGCGATTTTGTTGTATACTACCTGGTTCAGGAATCTAAGCGCCTCAGTCCCGTCCTGGTCGGTGATGATTTGCTCCAGCTTCTTCAGCTCCAGCATCTTCCTTCTCCCCCCTTTTCTTAATGCGCCGGCACTCTATGTGAAAACCAGTGGGTTGTGTTCAAGCAGATCTTCACCAGCATGAGCATGACAGGCACCTCAATGAGCACGCCAACCACAGTTGCCAGCGCAGCCCCGGATGAAAGCCCGAAGAGCATGGTGGACGTGGCAATAGCCACCTCGAAGTGGTTGGATGCTCCGATCATTGCTGCCGGAGCCGCGTCTCGATACTCAAGCTTTAGCCATCGAGCCAGACCGTAACCGAGCCAGTAAATCAGGTTGGTCTGAATGAAAAGCGGGATGGCGATCCACAGGATCGTTAGGGGGTTAGAGATAATGACTTCACCCTTAAAACTGAACAGCAATACCAGTGTTATGAGTAAGGCAATGATAGTGATCGGGGTCAGAATATGGAGAAACTTCTCTTTGAACCAGGCTTCTCCCTTGGCGTTAATAATCGCCTTCCGGGAGATGTACCCGGCCACCAGGGGCAAGGCCATATAGATACCGATGGAAAGCGCCAGGGCCTGCCAGGGAACCGGAAGTCGTCCGACGCCCAGCAAAAATCCCCCGAGCACTCCATAGAGGACGAGCATAGTAAGTGAGTTGATGGCCACCATGACCAGAGTGAGACCGTCGTTTCCCCGGGCCAGAAAGCCCCAGACCAGGACCATGGCCGTGCAAGGCGCAATCCCCAGCAGAATACAGCCTGCCAGGTAGCTTCGCCACAGGGGCACTTCCAGCACCTTGACCCCGTTGGCCATGATGACCTTGCCTGCACCGTAGGCCGCTCCCACCGGCAGATCGAGGCCAAAGGGCATTTTAACATGATCTACGGCCTCCGGTCCGATCAGGCCGTAAAAAGCTGTTCCGAGAAAAAACAAAGCAATGCCGTACATGGTGAAGGGCTTGACGGCCCAGTTGACAAACAGCGTTAACCCCACGGGCCTGCCACTTTTCCCGGCTTTGATGACCTCTCTGAAATCGATCTTCACCATGATGGGATACATCATGAAGAAGAGGCAGATGGCGATGGGAATGGAGACCACCGGTGCTTCCCCCACATAAATGGCTAGGCCGTCCAGGTACTTGGCAACACCCGGTGCCATTTTTCCAAGGATAATGCCCACCAAAATACAGAGGATCACCCAGATGGAAAGATACTTCTCGAAAAAACTCAGCGCTTTTGTTTCTTTGATCACACTCACCTCAGTTGCCACAATTTTCATGTCTCAACAAAACCAATTATTTTTCCGCAGTTCCTGGGAGGGCATCGCAAATAATTCCTCTCTTAAAGCCACCCTTTTCAAGAATCTTCTTTGTGTGTTGGTAAAACAACCGTCAATAGCAATTATCCTCTTTGCCTTCTCTGTTGTCTTTCTGTGTTTCGGAACTCCCGCAGCTATTGCAGGGGTGCAGAATAGACCGCTTTTCTTCTTATCTAATTTTCTGTAGGCTTCCAGTATCAAAACCCCTGTTAGAGTACCCCCGTTTGACATACAGCCAAAACAGCAGAAATTTGCATTTTCCGGTACATGTTTCCCTTTTTCCAATCTTTTCGCTCCTGCCTTATGGCCTTGCACTAACCCCCAGCCTCAAATCGGCAGATGCAGCCACGCAAAAACCCCGATCATTTTCAGACCCATATAGGCCATGACCGCGATAAAGATATACCTAAGCTGCGCAGCCGGTAGGCGATGCGCAGACCGTGCCCCAACGATGGCCATGGGCACGCTGCACCCGGCCAGGAGGATCCACTGAAGCCAGTTTAGATACCCTGTGGAGTAAGGTGGCAGTCCCTGAACCCCCAGGCCGTTGATCAGAAAGGAGAGCGATCCCCCAACGGCTGTAAAGACCATCAGGGCAGTAGAGGTACCCACCGCCTGATGTATCTTGAATTTTAGGAAAAACACCATTATGGGAACCATGAGCACACCGCCGCCGATGCCGATGATGCCTGAAAAAATTCCAAGGGGGAACCCCCACAGGATAAATCCGGCCAGGCTTTCCGACGGTTCTTCGGTAATCTTTGGCGGTTTTGCCTTGAGCATCCGGATCGCACCAAGGAGCACAGCAACTCCAAAGGCAAAGGTTAAGACCTTCCCTGGAAGGTGCGAGGCTATGAAGGCCCCGAAAAAAGCCCCAATGGCACCTGTGATGCCCAGTGTTACCCCGGCCTTCCACAGGACCGCTCCTTTTCTGTGATGCGTCATGGCGCCGCTGAAGGCCGTGGGGAGCACCACCAGGAGATTGGTGCCAAAGGCTATCCGGATGGCGATGGTAGGATCTACCCCAATGGATGTGAGGGCCCAGTACTGCACGGGCACCATGATAAAGCAGCCCCCAACACCCAGAAGCCCCGAGGCAAATCCAACGCCTATCCCTGTGATAAGTAAAGCAATAATCTGTATAGCGTGCAGTTCCATGGTTCGTTACCTCCCTGTTTTGATGGTTTTTGGAATCATAGGTTGTTTATCTGCCAAGATTCAGTCCCCCCTTGCGTTTGCCTCCTCCAGCCGCTGTTTGATCTTTGCTCTCACCAGCACACGGCCGACTGAGAAAAACCTGCCACCGATTATTGAGGCCGATTGCGACAATAGTACTGAAGGTAGGTGTCTTTCCTACACCCATGAGGTCTCCGATAACCGGCATGTTGGGAAGCGAAAGGCGAACGCCGGCCAGAAGCAAAAAAAGTGCAGGACCCTCACCCATGTTTACACCAACGAGACCCTGGAGTATGGGTACCTCGGTGAGGGTTGCAAACCTCATGATCGCCGCTGAAACTGAGGCCTGACTGCCTAATGGCTACATTGCTCCGAGAGATATAGTAGCAGGCAAGAAAGATCAGGCCAATTAGCGCTAACTTCGTATGTTCCTTCATAGGTATTGCTCTTTTTTCGAATTGTTATGCGATTCGAGGCGATTATCCATTGAAATGTATAGCTAAATAGCCATTTCACTATATAAAAAAATTATTTCTTGCAGATGTCTTCACGGGAAATTGAGGAAAGCCTTTTCACAAGATCACGGATCTCCGGATCATGCTCCAGCCAGTGCCTAAGGTTTCCCAGCAGGCTTGCCGCATAAGGGCTGCTTTCCCCATCTGTAAGGTGATAGTTAACCCACAGGCCATCCTTTTTGTAACCTACAAGGCCGGCGTCTTCCAGGATTTTGAGGTGTTTTGATACACTCGGTTGAGCTATCCCGAGCGCAGCCTGCAATTCACATACACACATTGTCTTATGCTGCAACATTTTTATGATCCTTACCCGATTGGGATCGGAAAGGGCCTTCATGACCTTTACAAAAGGCTTCATAGTCTACCTCTTTATATTCTCTTGTGAGAATATAGCTGCACTTTGATCTATAGTCAAGGAAAATTTTTGTGCCAAAAAGATGCTTGCCAATCAACCGCTTGCTTGATAGTGTCTGGTCAGGGTGGTGAGATCTTTTGCGCTCCCACATTTCATATAGCGGGATATACCCCAGAAAGGGCGGCGGTATTTCTTTAATTTTTATCGAGGCATGAAATATGGCTAATGTCGTTGTTATTGGTACCCAGTGGGGTGACGAAGGAAAGGGTAAGGTGGTTGATCTCCTGACCGCTCATGCAAGCAGGGTGGTGAGATTTCAGGGAGGAAATAATGCAGGCCACACCCTGGTAGTAGATGGTGAAAAATCTATCTTCCATCTCATACCGTCTGGAATCCTGTATCCGGATAAGCGATGCCTTATAGGCAATGGCGTTGTGGTGGATCCTGAGGTTCTTTTGGTGGAGATAATAGGGCTGCGCAAAAGGGGAATAACAGTTACCCCGAAGAGGCTCGGTCTCAGCGAGCGGGCGCACCTGATACTACCTTACCATAAAGCCATTGATATAGCTCGGGAGAAGGCAAAAGGAAAATCCAAGATTGGCACCACTGGAAGGGGTATTGGGCCATGCTATGAAGACAAGGTGGCAAGGGTGGGGATAAGGACCGTTGATCTTACCGAACCGCATGTACTGAAGGAGAAGATCAATGCAAATCTTGAGGAGAAGAACTTCTATCTGACTAATTTTCTTGGAGCCGAGCCACTGGAATATCAGCGCATAGCAGAGAGATACCTCGAAATTGCTGATCAACTCTCACCTTTCATTGTTGATGTGTCCCTGGAGCTGGACGAGGCAATGGAAAGAAATGAGAATATCCTCTTCGAAGGTGCCCAGGGGACGCATTTGGATGTGGACCACGGCACCTACCCGTTTGTTACTTCCTCCAACCCTGTAGCAGCAAATGCAAGCATAGGGACAGGAATAGGTCCAAGCAGACTGGACAGCATTGTGGGTATTGTAAAGGCATATACAACGCGCGTTGGCAGTGGCCCCTTTGTGAGCGAGCTCACTGATGAAACTGGCCATTATCTTCAGAAACGGGGGCAAGAATTTGGTTCCACCACAGGCAGGCCAAGGAGGTGCGGTTGGCTAGATATGGTGGTGCTGAGGTATTCAGCCAGGATAAATGGCATAACCCACCTGGCTATAACAAAACTTGATGTGTTAACCGGTCTGGATTCGATTTGCCTCTGTACTGCATACGAACATGAGGGAAAAATGCTTGAAAATGTACCAGCAAAACTTTCTGCCCTTAACAGGTGCAGGCCTTTTTACGAAGAGATGGACGGATGGAAGGAGGATATCTCCGGAGCACAGTTATTAGAGGAGTTGCCAAAAAATGCGCAGGCCTATGTCAAACGGATAGAAGGATTTGTGGGTGCTCCGGTTTCTATCGTCTCTGTTGGCCCAGGGAGGGAACAGACAATCCTTTGCGCCAACCCCTTTGAAAGCGGCTAGGGGCCAGCTATGAGAATCCAGTTTTGTGCAATAGAAATTCGATAAATTAGGCATTCCAAGAGAAATACTTTCACTAAAATTTTTGCCTCTTTCGTGTTTAAGTTGAAAGTTCAAGTCAAGAATTCATAAGACTATAAATAACAGATAACGTTCATCGGTAACGAAGCCCGTATCGTAAGGCGTCTAAAGGTTACGTCAAAAAACACTAACGAATTAACCGATAGACGAAACGGGCATCGTAACCGTTTAACGATGATTATGTCATTTCAACTTTTTCACGAGAGAACCAAATTTTATTACTTCTCAAAACGAGCGCTGATTGCTAATAGTGGAGTGACCCTTTCTAGACGGTGGGGCAAGGATAAAGGTTATTGCCACCAGTATGGCAAAAGCCGAATAGATGATGGCAAAAAGCCACGCCGGTGCGTCATAAAAGAGAATAGAGTCAACAATATTCCCAACAAAGGAAAGCCGCCCATCAGAAGGGGTGGCACCATACCTGAGTTCAAATTCAAGCACTGTTAAGGGGCAATTTATCCCCAACAATGCCTCCAGAGCAACCCCACCAATAGCTCCCAGGTGTACCACCCGAAACCACAGATTTCTTATCCATTTCCACTTGAGAAGAATGCCCACAAGAATGAGGATAAAACCCAGGATAACGAAGATAACATATCCGAGGTGGATAATAGCAATTGTGTCAGCCAGAATCATGTAAGACACCCACCTAATAAACTATATGAAAAAGGCACAATTATCAATGTAATCTAAACAATTTTGTTGGCATGGACCTGTGGCTGGTGGCAGAGATGAATTTATTATTTCTTTTCGCCGGAACTGAGACAGAATCTTTGAATGCGTAGTCCGGGACATAGCTTTTTTGATTAGGTGTTTTGCCCTGACAAGATAGGGGTTAGGCACCACATATAGCTGGCCCGATTCATGATTGGGTGTGATTTATCTGCTTTTGAGTCGATTCACTGATTGAACCTATCTTACCTTGTGACTTAGCATTAGAATGAAGAAAACCTGAAGGGGAAGGTTTTTTCTATCGACAACGGGGCGGAAGACTGTAGAGTTTTCTTGACTAATAGTAAAAATTTCATTAAAGGGTATAGAGGTAAATTAGATTTTGGTAATAGTTTAGGAGAAAGGAGGTGAGGCAGGAATTCTCTAAAGGTTAACTTAGGTAAACCCTAACAAAAGGAGGAAAGAGTCATGGGTGGATTACTGATTATGATCGTGGCATTCATAGGGTACATCTTAATGTACCAGCTTTACGGCAAATTTATTGGCAGAAAGATTTTTAATCTGTCTGCTGACGCCAAGGTACCGTCCGTAGAGTTCGAAGATGGCCGTGATTATGTGCCCACCAGAAAAGAAATCATTTTTGGGCATCATTTCACCTCAATCGCTGGTACCGGACCCATTGTTGGTCCTGCAATTGCCATCATCTGGGGGTGGGTTCCGGCAATGATATGGATTTTTGTCGGGACTGTAGTAATGGGTGCAGTTCACGACTTTGGTGCCTTGATTATCTCCATGCGAAACCAGGGAAAATCTATTGCGGAATACACCGCTCGATACATAAATACCCGCACCAAGATTTTCTTTTTCCTGATCGTGTTTTTGGAGTTGTGGATCGTTATTGCTATTTTTGGGCTGGTGATTGCTGTTGTTTTTAGCATGTTTCCGGCATCGGTCTTGCCTGTCTGGCTGGAAATACCAATTGCCGTGTATCTGGGTTACCTGATTTATAAGAAAGGCAAGAACGTGATGACCTGGTCGATTATTGCTGTGGCGGTAATGTATGCTACGGTGGTCATTGGCTATTTTGTGCCGCTGAAAATGCCCACAATTTGGGGAATTCCTCCCACCGGCGTTTGGACCATTATCTTGCTGGTGTATGCCTTTATTGCCTCTGTATTGCCGGTGACCACGTTGTTGCAGCCTCGGGATTTTATCAACTCCCACCAACTGGTTGTAGCAATGGCCCTTTTGGTTTTGGGCGTTCTGTTTGCTGCCTTTGGCGGGAGCCTTCATGTGGTTGCACCTGCCATTCAGGCCAGCCCTGCAAAGGCACCACCGATGTGGCCGTTTCTGTTTATAACGATTGCATGCGGGGCTATCTCCGGATTTCACTCCCTGGTCTCGTCAGGAACCTCGGGTAAACAGGTGCGCACCGAAGAAGATTCGCTCTTTGTAGGCTATGGGTCAATGCTCATGGAAGGCACCCTGGCGACCTTGGTGGTTGTTGCCGTGGCAGCAGGAATCGGAATGGGTTACACCACCAAGGCGGGCGAAACCTTGGTCGGAATTTCTGCATGGACAACCCACTATTCTTCCTGGGCTGCAGCCGCAGGTTTGGGTTCAAAGATCAGCGCCTTTGTGGTCGGCGCTGCTAATATGATAGCCGCTCTCGGTATTCCCAAAGGATTTTGTATAGTCATTATGGGGGTTTTTGTGGCATCATTTGCTGCTACCACCCTGGATACTGCTACCAGAATCCAGCGCTATGTTATCGCTGAACTTTTTGGTGATCTCAAACTTACCTTCTTAACCAATCGGTATGCTGCGACTACAATAGCGGTTGGTAGCGCCTTGGTCCTGGCATTCGTTACCGGTGCAAGCGGGAAAGGTGCCTTAACATTGTGGCCGATGTTTGGTGCGGTGAACCAAACACTAGCTGCGCTGGCACTGATCATTATTACGCTGTATCTGCAAGGCAGAGGCGGACTCAAATGGATGTTTTCAGGATTGCCTGCTATTTTTATGTCGGTTATGACCATTTGGGCAGTCGTCATGAACCAGGCCAAATTTCTCGGTGCACACAACATGTTGTTAACGGTTATCAATATCTGCATTCTCATCATAGCGGTCTGGATTGTGGTAGAAGGTGTCATCAAATTCTTCAGTTCCCTTGGTAAAGCCGCTCCAGAACCGGAGCCCGCAGCTGGTTAAAAACAGGGTGGAAGTACCGCAACAAGGCGGTACTTCCATCTTCTATTGTGTTCGGTGGCACTCTATTCAGCTGAAAGCACGTGCGGGCCTGGCCTTGTAGTGGTTTTTTCATGCCTTTTTTTGGCCTCTAAAGTTGACAAACTCGTAAAAAGTGTTTTGCGAACGAGATTGAGCATTTTGGGAATAAAGCGCTTGAGATGTTCAGCGTTAAGAAATGCTAACTGTTTGAGGGCGTTAGAACGAGTTTTAGCATTTTAGCTGAACGTCTTAAGTGCGCCCAAAATGCTCACGGATAGAACAAAATTGACTTTTTACGAATGCATCAAAGTTGAACTAAAACGAGTAAAGATACGTAATGCATGACCGATGAATTAAGAAGAACCTATTTTACTCTCTTGATTCCAGCAGTTATCGGTTTTATTGTTGTTTATGTTGCAAAAGCACTTCATCTTATTGATCTCGGACCCATCAAATTCCAGGAGCTATTGGCTCCACTGCTGTTTGTCTTGTCTGTAGTTTTTGCCATAGCCTTACCTATTTTTTTTCGCACCCTTTTTGCCCACAATATCCGTGATCAAAAAAGCGTTTCTGAAGCAGCGTTACTGAGATTTGAACGCTCTTTTCTGCATATTGTCCTGGTTACACCCTACGTGACGTTATCGGCCTATGTTTTCGCGCTGCCTCGCTTTCACTTGGCAGGCACGGTTTTGATGGCCCTTTATGCAGTTTATTACTATTATCCTTCAAGAAAACGGATTCAGTTTGAAAGACGAATTTTCAGGGTAAAATGATTATCAAATAACAAGTGTTGACAATGAAGGTAAAATACCTAGCTTATGGGCAGTGTTAGAGATGATGCCAATAATAAAAGTCATTAGGGATAAGCTAGTTGACACCTGGAGAATTGCTGAGGGTGTAGCTCGCGGCAAGGCAGTGCAAACCACCGAATATGAAGTTGAAGAACTGGACCACATCTTTGGGCTTCTGGTTTTGGGTTCTTTTGTCGGACTGCCATCGCCGCCCATGCAGATCTCTCTGGATTTAATGCCTTTTATGGAAAAAGAACTCATGCTCATGATGGAAAAGGTGGACACGGCCAGCGAACCAATATCAGATCTTTTTTCCGTGCTTGATATAGACTAATTATGGGGAAAGCAACCAACATATTTTTTATGGGTAAAGGCGGTGTGGGAAAATCCACATCGGCCGCGCTCAATTCTGTTTTCCTTGCTAATAAAGGGCTCAAGGTGCTGGTTGTTTCCTTAGACCCTGCCCACAATCAGTGCGATATCTTTGAAAAGGATTTTTCGGACAAGCCAGTTCAGATTACTCCACATTTATCGGTGATAGAAGTTGACCAAGACCACTGGATTAAACAGTATATCAAAGGTGTTCATAATCAGATCAAAAGAACCTATTCCTATTTGACCGCCTTTAATTTAGATAAATATTTCGACGTGATCAAATACTCTCCCGGTCTGGAAGAATATGCCTTAATCCTCGCGTTTAAGGCGATTCAGGAAAAGTTTGCGCAGCTTGATATTTTGGTTTTCGATATGCCACCCACTGCCCTAGCGCTAAAATTCTTTTACCTCCCCACCCTTTCCCTAGTCTGGATAGAACACCTTCTGGCGCTGCGCCAGGAAATTATAAAGAAAAGGGATTTAATTACCAAAATTAAGTTCATAAAAAAAGAGTTTGAAAGAGATAAAGTCCTAAATAAAATTAATGAGATGAAAGAAGAGTACCAAGACTTGAAAAACATTTTTGAAGACCCCAAACAGACTGAGGTAAAGTTAGTCTTAAATCCCGATCAGTTGTCGTTAGCTGAGTCAATACGTATTTTTGACGGCTTGAAGGGTATTAATGTCAACTTAAATCAAATTATTAATAATAAAGTGCAGGAAAATTCGGTCTGCACCAAAATTGAGCAGACCTTTGCCGATATTCCCATGCTTAACTTCCCCTATTCTGAAACACCCCTTATTGGCCTAAGTACGCTAGAGCACTTTTTGGAAAAAAACGGCGATGTCGTGCAAAAACAACTAAATATGTGCTGAAAGGCCGCACAAACTGCTAACATAGTCCTCTAGATCTTTTGCTTTCCACAACGCCTGCCTCTATTTCCTGCTATAGAACAAAACCCCCGGTCATGTTGTAAGCGCCTTACATTATGGTAGCCTTTAGCAATTGGTTTTTGTATAGTTTGTAACTGTTCAGGTAGCCACAAAGGCACCAAGACACAAAGGCTAAATATGAGTTTATCACCTTATCTGAAAAGCCTGCCCGTCATTGCGAGCCGCTCAGGCGAGGCGGGCGGGAAAGAAGACAATGTGCCCCGCATAAAAAGGGTATCAAAAGAATGATTCTTTGATTTTGGTGTCTTGATGGCTCAGTAGTTACTGTATTTTAATCTAATAATGGTTTTTAAGGTTGAATCGGGTACTGGTATGAGAAAAGTACGAAAGCTCGGACTGGCCTTGGGCGGTGGTGGGGCAAGAGGCTTTGCCCACATAGGGGTCATGAAGGTTCTGGAAAGAGAGAACATCAAACCTGATATTATCATTGGAACAAGCGTCGGCTCGATTGTAGGTGGAGCCCTTGCAAGCGGGATGACAGTTGATGAACTGGAGGAAAGGGCTGATGCCTTCTTGGAGAGCGATATCTACACCTTTTCAGAGCTCAAGGCCATGGGTGATGCAGAGAGTGGGACTGACCAGAGAATGAGTAGACGGATTCAAACCTATTTTAAAACAAGAATCAGGCTGGCCCAGGCGCTCTTTAGACCCGGCATTTTGCCGAGCAAGGATATGGAGGAATTTATCAACTTTTTTGTACCTGATATTCAAGTCGAACAGACAGTGATACCTTTTGGGGCCGTCGCAACAGACCTGAAAACCGGTGAATCCGTTCTTCTTAAGAAGGGCTCCCTGAGACACTCAATATTGGCTAGTGCGTCTGTACCTGGCTCTATACCTCCAGTTGACATTGACGGAAGACAGCTGGCTGATGGTGCCATTGTGTGCACCGTGCCTGCTCGATACGCCGTGGAACAAGGCGCGGATGTGGTCATTGCCGTAGCTATAGACAAGGACATAGTCTCGTCCTCAGAACTTCAAACGGCCGTGGATATATACGTAAGGGCTGGTGAGATAATGGGTTTCCACTTAGAGCAATACGATCTGAAAAATGCCGATCTTATTATTCGGCCAGAGTTGGGTAGCATCCATTGGGCAGATTTTTCCCAATCCAGAAGGCTGATTGCCCTGGGAGAGGCAGCAGCTCTGGATAATCTGGCAGAGTTAAGAAGGTTGGCGAAATCGGTTTCTCGTGGAGCGTTAATGGATAGGATTAGACGGTCAGTCAAGGGGGTTTTTGTCAGGCGGCCATCAAGAACTGGGTGATTATGCTGAGATAGATCATGAGCCCGAATATGTCGTTTGATGTAGTGATGAACGGGCCTGCGGCTAAAGCGGGATCAATATTGAACCTTTTTAGAACAAAAGGAATAGATGCTCCAAAGGAGCCAGAGAAAAGTATCACGGTGATCAGACTAACACCAATGCCAACGCCTAACTGGGGATCAGACAGCCAAAAGGCCACCACAAGGCCTAAAAGGACACCGCAGAGAATACCGTTTATCAGGGCTACCCTTAATTCTGTCAGGAGCCTTTTGCCAGTACGAACGATGCTTATGTCGCCAGTTGCCAGACCTCTAATGACAACCGTGGCAGCTTGATTCCCTGTGCTTCCACCCATTGCCATCACCACTGGTATGAAAAACGAGAGAGCAAGTATTTTTTCCAAGGAACCGTGAAAATGGTTAATCACCATCGCTGAGAGGAGCTCTCCTAAAAGACATAACAGGAGCCATGGGAGTCGTGCCCTGGAGATCTTCAGGGCAGATTCTTCAGCAATCTCCTGATCTATTACACCTGCCATCAATGAGATATCCTCATTTGCCTCCTCTTCCATTACGTCAATGATGTCGTCGTGGGTAATTCTTCCGATGAGTTTATGTTGACCATTGACAACCGGTATGTGGGTAAGATCGTACTGTTTAACGATTCTGGCCACCTCTTCCTGATCGGTATTTACATCGACACTGATCACATCAGGGTTCATAATATCTCTGATCTTTCGGTCTCGTGGCTCGAGAACAAGATCCTTTAGAGAAACCACCCCCACCAGCTTCCCAGAATCATCCACGGCCCAGACATAGTAAAGGTTTTCGACCTCTTCTCTCTTTTTTCTTATATTTTCAATGGCCTCTCGAATTGTTGAGTTGGCGCTCACAGAAACGAATTCCAGGGCCATTATGCCGCCGGCTGTGTCAGTCTCATAGCCAACTAGCTTTTGCAGTTCTTCAGCTACCGCCGGCTGAACCAAACCGATTATCTTTTCAGCAATTTCTGGTGAAAGGTGGCTGAAGATATCAGTAGCGTCATCTGAGTCAAGCTCATTTAAGACCTGGGAGAGCGCTTGGTCATCAAGTTTATGAGTAAGGCTTTCCTGTATAGGGGGTGATAGCTCTATCAGGACCTCACCCGCCCGTTCGGGTGTAAGAATCCGGAAAACGGTAAGCCTTTCGTCCTCCTCTAGGTGTTCTAGCAGATCAGCCAGATCAGCTTCATGGAGTTCACCTATTACCCTTTCCAGGCCCGGATAGGCCTTTTCCTCGATCAGGTTTTGCACGTTATCGCGAAGAGTTTTATAGTCAGCTTCAGCCATGTAGAGTCCTATAATCCGAAAGGGTTCCCTGTCGCACCCAGCATGCCTGCCGGTGGCCAAATAAAGCCGGTCTTTCAAGCGGCAGGCTATGCGATTGGTATCTATAGCCCGAGATCGCTCCTTGTATTACTGGTTCAGTGTTTTTCGAATCTGCTCCTTGATAGCCAAAGAAATCTCTTTGTCACGACCGACCCTGATAAGTGTCTTGTTGGTGCCAGTCGATTCATACCCGAGAGTGATCGCAACAGGGGTATTATCAATCCGCCCAGCTATTATCTTACGATAAGAGAATAGATCAAAAGATACCGCGAGGTTTGGGAGACAAGAATACGCTTTTTGTGCGGCAAGTCAATAAAATATTGACGTTGACTATTGACGTTGACTTGACAAATCATATTTGCTATTCAAGATTTTGTAATTGTTGATAATTCAAAGGGATTTACCGTTATCTATGTGACGCTTTACTCATGAGAGAGATTTACCATGGACTACAAAAAGACACTTAATCTTCCCAAGACCGATTTTCCCATGAAAGCGAATCTGGTTCAGAGGGAGCCTGAAATATCAAAAAGATGGGAACAAGAGGATATCTATTCAGTGATACGGAATAGCTCTCAAGGAAAACCTACCTATATCCTCCACGATGGACCCCCCTACGCCAATGGCCATATTCACATGGGGACTGCATTTAATAAGGTTCTCAAGGATATCGTTATTAAATCAAAACAGATGGACGGGTACGATGTTCCATATGTGCCTGGATGGGACTGTCACGGGCTTCCCATAGAATGGCAGGTAGACCAGGAGCTTGGGGACAAAAAGTTAGAGCTGACTCAGTCAGAGGTTAGAAAAAGGTGCCGCCAGTTTGCTGAGCGTTTCATAAAGATCCAAAGGGATGAATTTGAGAGACTCGGGGTTTTCGGCGAGTGGGATAACCCCTATTTGACTATGAACTACCTGTACGAGGCCACCATTGTCCGGGAGTTTGGTAAGTTTGCTCTGAATGGCAGCCTCATTAGAAGCAAGAAACCTGTTTACTGGTGCAACTCCTGTAGCACCGCCCTTGCTGAGGCGGAGGTCGAATACGAGGATGATATCTCCCCCTCTATCTATGTAAGATTTCCAATAATATCTGATCTGACGGCTGACCATCCTTCCCTTGCTGGCAAAGATATATATATGGCCATATGGACCACCACTCCTTGGACTATTCCGTCAAATTTAGCCGTGGCCCTGCACCCTGATCTGGTATATGTGGCTGCTGATACACCAACATACGGGGTCTTGATACTCGCTGAAGGCCTTTTAGAGGATTTCATGAAGGCAGTGGGCATTGAAGGGTATACCGTTCTCGATAGACTGAATGCCCGTGAATTAGAGGGTCTAAAGGCCAAACATCCGATCTACGACAGGGAATCTGTCATTATCCTTGCCAATTACGTTACGCTGGATGTGGGCACGGGGTGCGTTCACACCGCACCAGGCCACGGGCAAGAGGACTACGAAAGCGGGTTGCAATACAACCTTGACATATATTCGCCGCTTGACGATAAGGGGAGATTTATAGAACAGGTGGAATTCTTTGCCGGCCAGGAGGTCTTTGAGGCCAACAGATCGGTTATTGAGAAGCTGGCCGAGTTGGGGGCATTGCTTAAGGAGGAACCACTCACCCATTCCTACCCCCACTGCTGGAGATGCAAAAATCCCGTAATATTTCGGGCTACAGAGCAGTGGTTTATTTCTATGGACAAGGTTGGGTTGCGAGAGAAATCTCTTAAGGCCATTAGGGGCGTAAAATGGGTTCCCAGTTGGGGGGAGGAAAGGATCTATGGCCTCGTTGAGCATCGGCCCGATTGGTGCATCTCCAGGCAGCGCTCATGGGGTGTGCCGATAACTATTTTTTACTGCCTCACGTGTGGTAACCATGTAATCACACAGGAGATCGTGGATCATGTGGCGGGGCTTGTAGAGAAACATGGCACCGATGTCTGGTTTGACCTTTCTGCTCGCGAGCTCTTGCCAGAAGGCACTACCTGCCCTCACTGTCACGGGGACACATTCAGGAAAGAGACAGACATCCTGGATGTCTGGTTTGACTCTGGTGTGAGCTTTACTGTTCTTGAGCGAAGGAGCGATTACCTGACCTATCCTGCCGATATGTATTTGGAGGGAAGCGATCAGCACAGGGGCTGGTTCCACAGTTCTCTTTTGTGCTCAGTGGGTACACGGGGTAAGGCCCCCTTTAGGTCTGTGTTGACGCACGGGTTTGTGGTAGATGGAAGCGGAAGAAAGATGTCTAAATCCAGGGGTAACGTCATTTCTCCAGAAGAGGTGATCAATACATATGGTGCTGAGATATTACGGCTCTGGGTGGCCTCTGAGGACTATAGAGGCGATATACGGCTTTCCCAAGAGATCTTGGATAGGTTGACAGAAGCGTACCGGAGGCTGAGGAATACCTTCAGGTACTTGCTGGGGAATCTCAGCGATTTTGATCCCTCGAAGGATAGCATACCGTATGAGGAGCTACTGGAACTTGACAGATGGGCCCTTCACAAGTTTCAGGAATTAACGGAAACCGTACTGAGATCCTACCAGGCTTTTGAGTATCACAGCATATATCAGGCTATTTATAATTTCTGCGTGCTTACTCTTTCATCCTTCTACCTGGATGTATTGAAGGACAGGCTTTATACCACAGCCGTTAATTCACGAGAGAGACGGTCCGCGCAGACCGTCATGAATGAGGTCTTAGAGGGTCTCGTTCGGCTTGTGGCCCCCATTATCCCCTTTACTGCCGATGAGGTATGGGGATATATGCCCAATCAAGATAAGCCCGTGAGCGTTCATGCGGCCCAATTTATGCCTGGTAGAGAGGATTACAAAGATAGCGCATTGATTGAGCGATGGGACCTGCTGTTGAAGATCAGAAAAGAGATCACCAAGGCCCTGGAGTTAGCTCGAAAGGACAAGGTTATAGGCCACTCCCTGGATGCATCAGTAAGCTTAGCCCTGCCCCCCGATCTTCTAAAGGGATTACAGGGCTACCGGAATGAATTGACATCTATCTGCATTGTATCAAACCTTGAATTTGTCGATGGGGCAACACTTGAGGGAGGCTACGAGAGCGAGGAGTACCATGGCCTGGTAATCAAGGTTGTGCCCTCACCTTTCACCAAATGCGAGCGGTGCTGGATCCATGATCCTACGGTAGGACACGATAAAGAGCACTCTTCCCTGTGCGAACGATGTATGAAGGTTATCAAAGCAATAGAGTGAGAGCAGTAAATATTGAAAAGAGATTATCCCCTATTTATCGTACCAGCTTTGATCGTAGTTCTCCTCGATCAGATCTCTAAGTGGTGGCTAGCAAATTATTTGGAACCTCATCAGATCCTGTCCGTAATCCCTGGATTTTTCGATTTGGTCTTGGTTCACAACAGCGGTATGGCCTTTGGTATTCTTGGCCGAAGTGGGCCTGGGGCTGCTCTTTGCCTTTTACTAGGGGCAATAATTGCTGCCATCGTTGTAATATTTTTCTTTTTTTACTGGACAAAAAAGAATCAAAAATGGCTGACTGTGGGACTGGCCCTTATCCTTGGAGGGGCTGTGGGCAACCTTGTAGACAGGGTTCGGTTTGGGTATGTGATCGATTTCTTGGATTTCTCGGTAAAAGACTACCACTGGCCTGCATTTAACCTGGCCGACTCTGCTGTTACCATTGGCACACTCTGGCTTTTGCTTAATCTGATTCTAGGTAAGAGCTTCACTGAGGCAAAGCGCTAAATCCCTTCTTTACCCCAGGTTAAGACAATAAATGTTTATTGCTGATTCTTATCCTGGTAAGACCTGCCTCCCTGGCTGCCTCACGGCATTCCTCTGCCTGCTCCCTGGTGGTTCTTGGCAAATCCCCCATGAGAAAGTGGGGGTAAAACCCTAACAAGGTATAGGGAATATCAGGACTGCACCGAGAGATAAACGAGGCGATCTGGTATACCTCTTCCCTATCGACATATCCTGGCACAAGCAGGGTGCTGGCCACAACAAGGGGCACCTCTGGCCTTTTGTGAATATTCTGGGCAGCTCTCTTGAAATTATCCAAGGTCCTTTCATTGCTTACCCAGCACAGGGCGCGGTGAATACTCTCGGTCCATGCCTTGAGATCAAACTTGATGCAGCCTCCGGATTCTAGCGAGATATCGGTCATCCGGGAAAGAAGCGCTGGGTTCATAGAACCATTTGTTTCCCAGCAAACCCTTAGTATTCTTCCCTGGTTTTCCTGCACTGCCACTCTGGAAACATTTATTGAATGAACCAGATGAGGTGTTGGGTCTCCGCCGAAGTAACAGATGCACGCGGTTTTGCTGTCCACGGCACTTGCCAATTCAGGTACCAGCACCCTCCTCCCGGTGCGGAACCTTTCTCGAAAGTGCCAGTTCTGGCAAAATAAGCAGTTGAAAGAGCAGCCGTTGTAGAAAACAGCAAGGTTCTTGTAACCATGCTCAGGGCCTCTTGTAACCATGCTCAGGGCCTTGTTTGTATGAATATTGGGGATACCCTATGCCTGTACCACCTGGACAGACCCAATCGGCAACACAGTTGGTTGGCAGAGGATCATGGCACCAATCAACATTCGCCTCTCGTGTTCCGCCCCTTATCTTACCCTCAGTAACTGACCTGATGCCGCAATATCCAATGCCGCCTTCGGCAATCTGGCATGAATTAGCACAAAGTTGGCAGGTG
>JAFDDT010000225.1 GCA_019310725.1 Deltaproteobacteria bacterium
GTGTCCTTAAAGACCTTGAGCATGTCCCTGCTGAAATACAGGGCCATGAGCTCTGTGAGACTGAAGGGTATGGGCATGTGGTGTTTGACCGTGTCCAGAAGCGACCAGAGGTTTTTTCCCTCCGCCCGTTCGGTATACATGGGAAACCCCGCCACCTGCAGGGCCTCCAGGTCCCGATACACGGTGCGCGGGTGGCAGTCGAGTTCACTGGCCAGATCTGCAGCGGATTTTCCGTACCGGGATGAAACCAGTGTCTGGATAATCCGCCATTGTCTTCCGAGCTGATCACCCCTCATGGATACCCTCCTCTATCGGTCTACAATATCAGACAAATTAGCAAACCTCGTGCCAGTCGTCAAGAAAGCCTTGTGGTGCACGTGGCCCTGAGCTTTTTTCCTGCTTTGAGTTTTTTTGAAAAAAGTTGCATCGGGTTTGACCGCATCTGTCAAAGCTCTGTGGTATGATGGCGCCAAACTATAAAAAGGAAGGCTGTGATATAGATATGAAAAAGGTAGGATTTGTTACAACGATCAGGGTCAAACCGACTGTGATTCTCCTGTGCGTTTTGGCGATCTGCATTCTTGCGAACTTTGGCATTGGTTTTTTTGAGGAGAGGAACAAGCTTGATCCGGAAACAGCCGAGTTAATGAGCACCTGCCCCGCTCGATCGATGTATCCTGATGCCGATGTCATCTATCTCTTGGACGAGGACACCGAAGAGGTGATGAGCAACGGAAGGGGAAGGTCTACCTGCCGTTTGGTCTTCAAGGTGGTGAGCGAAAGAGGAAAGTACTACGCTGATTGGGACATCGGTTTTAACTCACGGACAGAGCAGGTTTCACTCCTCTACGCGAGGACCATTACACCGGCTGGGAGGATCATCCCCTTGAAGAAGAATGCCACCGATATCGTAACCCCGTACAGCGCATTTCCCAGGTATGGCGATTACAAGAAACTGGTTTTTTCCATGCCGGGGGTTGAGGTTGGCTCGGTAATCGATTTCAAATACGTTGTGGAGGAAAAGGAACCGACCATGGAGGGGAGATTCGTGAGCAGGTATTATTTTCAGTGGTACGACCCCACGCTGATCTCACGATACGAGGTCATCGCGCCCACGGCTATGGACCTGAAGTATCAGATGCTCAATCCATTTAACAAGGCTTCGCATGCTCCTGCTATCAGCTACCGGAATGGAAAAAAGGACTATCTGTGGGAATACCGGGGCATCGAGCAGATCCTGGACGAAGAGAATATGCCGCCCATGAAGGAGGTGGCCTGCAATATCATGGTGACCAGCCATGACTCATGGGAGGAGTTTTTCGGATGGTGGAGGCGCCTGATCAAGGGAAAGACGGAGTCGGGTGAGGCGATAACACAGAAGGTTGCCGAGCTGACGAGGGATCTTGCAACGGCACGGGAGAGGACGGAAGCCCTTTTCAATTATGTGAAGCAAGAGATACGCTATGTCTCCATCGGTCTAGGCAAGACGGGGTATGAACCTGAACGGGCACAGGAGGTGTTCGAAAACAAATACGGCGATTGCAAGGACACGAGCACCCTTCTGATCAGCATGCTTGAGGCCGCCGGAATCCCGGCATACTACGTTTTGATCCCCACACATGACAAGGGGGAGCTGATCAAGGATTTCCCTTACCCGTTTCAGTTCAACCACTGTATCGTGGCAGTGGAAGATAACGGTGGGTATCGGTTTCTGGACCCCACGGCACAATATCACGGTTTTGATTATCTCCCAGAGGACGATCAAGGCCGATGGTGTCTGATCTTCAGGCATGATGAGCCCATTTTCGCCAGGACACCGCTGGAAACGGCGGGACATAATCAATATGTTCGGAACCAGGCCATCCGGATAACGCCCGATGGGGCCATAGAGGTGACAATGCATAACCGCAGTTCAGGTTCTCGAGAGGCGCGCGAACGATCATTCTATGCTGAATCGAGCCCTACTGAGATCAGAGAAACCATGGAGGAAATGGTAGATGAGCTATCACCCGGGGCGCGGATTCTGGATCATACCTACACCGACCCACTGAACCATGAGCAGGGGTTTATCGAATATGTGCAATGTCATGCGCCGGAGTACTGCAAAAAGGCGGGCGATATGTTGATATTCCGTGTGCCCGGTCTGGCCAGCGGCTTTTTTGACGCGGGCAAAGAGAAGCGGCGGTATTGTCTGTTGCACAGGTCGAATTCGCACATGAGAGACGAGGTCACCTTTAACATCCCCGAGGGCTACGAGATCTATTATGTGCCCGAACCGGTAGAGCTGACGAACTCACACTTTGAATTTCGCTCATGCTATCAGAGCAACGGGAGTAGGGTGGTGTACCACGGGGACTTCATCAGGAGAGCCGGCAGGATCACCCCGGAGGAGTACGCCGATTACCGCCTGTGCTGCAAGGCGGTTGAAAAAAGCTGCGAGCGATATGTGCTGTTTAGAGAGAAAAGGGAGTAGCTCATGGCAGGAGGTAACCAGTCTAGATGTGGCTAGCCTTCATCATCGATTCTATTTGAAGAATTGGTGCATGTATAATGGAATTGATTAGAAAACAGTCAGTTAAGCGGTATTCAAGAGAATTGAATGAGATGATCGAAACTCTTAACCAATTAACCACCGAAAAAATAGCAACAATCCTAATATATGGTGTTTGGCTCAGAGCGACCTTGGGAATAGAGGGTGATTCAATAGAGGGTAATTTGCCTGTGCTAGTAGGAGAGAACGGTGAATTTGACCCTGAACTTCAGATGTATCCATTATTGTTGAGCGCGATAGAAGACCGGATGTCATTTTTTAATAGGGAGGGGGAACCTGCTAAATCCTTTTCTTTATCACTGTGGGTCCATACATTGCGTTCTCTTATGAGGCCGGAACTGTCAACTTTAGCGAGAAAAATGTGGAGTATACTAATGAGTAGTAAACCGGTCTGGGAGACATCTTTGAAGCAAATCCGAGAAGAAAATATTCAATCAGGAATCCCTTATGACGATGTCTTGCATACTGAAAGGTATGCTCGAGCTATTTTGAAATCCCTTCCTCCAAAGCAATTGCACCGACCTTCCGGGGCAACTGCCCAGAATGAAGAAATCACACTTCTCTTGCCGTACTATCTTGATAAATCATTTAAGGAGATTTTTGAGGATCTTGGGTTCACCGTTATATGGGCGCAAAATCAAAATGAATTGGAAGAATTGCTCAAATATAGAGACCCGGATTTAGCCATTGAATGGCAACATGGCGAAAGGGATTTTACGATACGAAACTTACTAAGGAAGCACGGTAAGGAAACTGTTACATTCTTGGCCTTAAACTGGAACGGGAAAATACCATCAAATTTTGAAAGCTTAGGGTATATTGGTGTAGTACAAGTTCCTTTCAAAATTTTTGAAATAAAATTAAAGTTCCATGAGGTATTATCTCCTTCAAAGAGGAATCTATTAAAACAACTTCCAATTTGGGGTGAATAGACCTTTTTTGGAAAAGAATTAGGGGTTAGCCCCGCCGGACAGATGGCGGGCAAGCCCGCCAGAAACATGGCGGGCAAGCATGCATACGTTACATCCAAGGAGATTACCATGAACAAGGGAAAGAAGAGGGTTGTAAAGGGCGACGCTTGTGCAGAAATTGCTTAACTATTTAAATATTAAGGGGAACGCTCTTAAAAAATTGAGTTCCAGGGTGCAAATATTTCCTTTTGACATTTTTCGGGGTTGAACCGTTTCCTTTACCAAAATCCCCTCCTCACTTAGCCTTCATGAATTTTTGAGGCAGCATTAAAAATATTTTTATAAAAGTAGGCCACCATTACCCTGACTCAATAGTAGTAGCAAAAATACTTCACGGCAAGTTGACTCGTGCAGAGGAAACTTGGAAGGTCTTGTGACCTCTAACATGTTTGGATTGATGAAATACTTGGAAGTAATATGATATAATGATAGAAAAGGATTTCAGATAATATTCTTAGAAGGGGAGTTGTTATGAGAACCATAGATAATTTATCCTTAAGGGATAATGAAAAGAAGGCCATTGCAGAAGCAGCCAGAATGCTTACAGAAAAATTCCCCGTAAAACAAGTGATTCTTTTTGGTTCAAAGGCCCGGGGGGACGATGATGAGGATTCGGATATCGATCTATTGCTCCTTACAACACGCCAGATTCACTGGAAAGAGAGGCAGGCTATTGTTCATGCGCTTTTTGATATCGGTATGGAGTATGATGTAATATTCAGCATCCTGGATGCCACAGTGTCCAGTTTTGAGAACGGAATTTTCACCTCTTTTCCAGTATATGATGAAATTACAAGAGATGGGGCAATGACCAAATGACAAATGATCGTCCCGATAATGATCTTCACCGAGAAACACTTGTACGATACTGGCTGGGAAAGGCCCAAGAAGCTCTTGAATCAGCCAAAAGTGAATATAAGGCAGACAGATTATCGTTTGCGGTCAACAGGATTTATTATGCCTGTTTTTATGCTTTGAGTGCTGTTTTGCGAGAGAGAGGCAAGAAACTCAAGAATCATAAAGGGGTTCGCAGCGCATTACATCGAGACATGGTCAAAAATGGAGTGATAGAGGAGCGCTGGGGTCGTTTCTATGATGATGTCTTTGAAAGCCGTCAGCGTGGAGACTATCAACCAATAGTAAGCTTTGAACCTGAACAGGTTGAAGAGTACATCCGTGAGGCCGATGGTTTTCTAAAAGAGATGGAAAAATTGTTAACTCAGTCTGCCGATTAATAATCCATCTTCTTGATTTATATCATGTTTATCGTGTTATCCTGCTAGGTTTTTATGGTGCATTATTAACATGAGGCACAGACACCCAGAGACATTCACCACCATAAAGACCGAGGGCAATCTTCTCCCCGTAGATCTCCTTCAACGGATCGCAGAGGGTGATCACCATCTCAATGGCCTTACCCCCGATTCGTACCACCTCACTAAGAATGAAAGGCTCAATGAAGTTATCAATCGTTACCGGGGACATCCTATATTCCCCCTGTCCCTCTAAAAAGACGGTGGGCAGGCAAGAGAAAACTTAATAGGCTATAATTGCTGTAATATCAATAAGATATAAAATACAGTTTATTTTGGGCATACTTCCCCTTTAGCCCATTAATGGACTTTTGTTCGCCGAAATGAAAAAACTTTTTATTCTATCTTTAGATGCTTAAAATCAATACGCCTGAGGCGTATGAAATACCTCTTTGTTCTTCATCAATGTCCAGGCAATTATGAGTAGTTTGGCAGCCAGTTTTACCCTCATCTTGGTCTTGATGCCTTTCTCCTTTTCTCTGCCACGAAGTTT
>JAFDDT010000032.1 GCA_019310725.1 Deltaproteobacteria bacterium
ATGGGCCTAACCATGTACGGTCAGATGACAGCCGGAAGTTGGATCTATATCGGCACCCAGGGGATTCTCCAGGGTACCTATGAGACCTTGGCCGCCCTGGCAAAAAAAGAATTTGGGGCTACAAGCCTGCAAGGAAAGTTTGTATTGACTGCTGGCATGGGAGGCATGAGCGGCGCTCAGCCTATGGCGGTCACCATGAACGAAGGGGTTATTCTGGATGTGGAGGTCAGGCCGGAGAGAATCCAGAGAAAAGTGGACGAAGGATACTGCGACAAGATGACAGGCAACCTGGATGAGGCCTTACAGTGGGTTAACGAGGCCAAAAAACAGGGAGATGCCCTGTCCGTGGGACTGGTAGGAAATGCCGCTGAGGTACATCCGGAGCTAGTCAGGCAAGGCATCATCCCAGACATTGTAACAGACCAGACCCCTGCCCACGATCTCTTAAATTATGTTCCCAAGGGGAACCTGGATGAACTGGACAAGCTCCGCGAGAAAAACCCGGCAGACTATCAACGCCTGTCTCGCGAGTCCATTGTGGGTCATGTGGAAGCCATTCTTGAGATGCAGAAACGAGGAGCAATCTGTTTCGATTACGGAAACAATCTTCGTGCCGAGGCCGAACTGGGAGGTCTTGATGTCAGGGATAAAAACGGGGACTTCAAATATCCGGGTTTTATCCCGGCATATATCCGTCCGCTGTTTTGTGAGGGAAAGGGACCTTTCCGATGGGCAGCCCTTTCAGGTGACCCTCAGGATATTCACCGTACAGATGAGTGCGTTACCCGGTTATTCCCCGAAGATGATCCCCTCAATCGTTGGATCCGCCTGGCAAGAGATCGGATCCCCTTTTTGGGACTACCTACCCGCATATGCTGGCTGGGTTATGGTGATCGTGCAAGATTTGGCCTTGCAGTCAACGAGATGATCCAGAAAGGTGAAATCAGGGCGCCCATCGTGTTCGGTCGGGATCATCTGGACTGCGGCTCAGTGGCCTCTCCCAATCGAGAAACCGAGGGTATGCTCGATGGAAGTGACGCCATTGCTGACTGGCCTCTTCTTAATTTTGCCCTCAATGCAGTCAATGGAGCAAGCTGGGTGAGTTTCCATCATGGCGGTGGTGTCGGCATAGGCTATTCTCTGCATGCCGGTATGGTGATCGTTGCCGACGGAACCTCTCAGAGAGCGGATAGATTGCAGTGGGTTCTGACGGTAGATCCAGGAATAGGCGTTGCCCGGCATGTGGATGCCGGATATGAAAGCGCTTTGAACACAGCCAGGGATAAAGGGGTAAAAATCCCGCCTGAATAAGCGCCCAAACACTCCAAGAGGTATATCATCCCATGACCATTTCACTCTGCGGGCTCAGCGGGCTCAAACGAGCTCCCGCACCTTACTGCGGGAGAGAGCAGGCGAGAGAAAAAGCCGGAGGGTTTTGAAGATTACCAAACCGGAATTTCACAGAAAATACTGGATCCCTCCACCTCGGAAATCTTGGGGACAATGCCAAACCCTGAAGTCAATGAGACAAACTCTTGGCGACCAACCGTACTGGCTCTGAACCCATCCTTACACACAATAACACCATCGCCAGTAGCATCATAATCGATCTCACCGATGAGCCCCTGTTCAGATTGGATCTGGAACCATTCTAGGCGGGCCTCCCAAAAACGTTCCGAATAGCTAGAAAAAAGGGCTATTCCCCCTGAACGGGTGACTCGTATCGCCTCTTTTATCAGGTCTCGTTGATTGACCTTGAAAGCCGATATGCCGTTTTGAATGCAGACTACCATGTCAAACTCTCGGTCACGAAATCCGAGCTCGACACCATTCATCTTACAGAGATCGTACAAAGGGGTAGCGCCATTCACCTCCCGTGCCAGCACCAGGCTTCCGTAAGAGGTGTCGATACCAACCGCATTTCTTGCCTTGGTAGCCAGTCTTTGGAGCACTCTGCCATATCCGCACCCAAGCTCTAAAACTATAGCAGAAGGGGTTATTTTGTTCAGAACAAACTCAATCTCTGCCTCAAGATAGGTCTTAGCTCGGGGAGGGGCTATTTCATAGCATTTTCTGAGCCGTTCTGCTGACAGCTTCTGAGAATAGTAGCCTGAGTTTTCACTATTACTCATCATTGCGAACATGCTCTTACTAGGCAGAGCGCTTTATTGTTTGCATTGGACATAACCGAGAAGCATCTAGGATGGTCACAGTAGAAAAGACCTCATGCCCCTCCTGATATTGCAAACTATTTGGTGCTCTCAGTAGCATTTCCTTAAAATGAAAACCGGCATATGAGCAAGAGCGATTTGTTCTCATGAGGCTCAGCCAAAGAAAGGCTTATCTCTGTCTGTTCTTTCAAATACCTTAAGAACCGGTTTTTTTCATCCCGGTTATATTTATGGGCACTGCTGACCGCGCTGTAGATGTTTCCTCCGTAAAAGCCCAGCTCAAAGAAGGTAATAATCCCCCCAAGGGCATTCAGATCATGGTCAAAGGCCTCATAGGCGGCATAGATCATGACACCATTTAGCAGAAAGGATATCAGGGCATCCCGTCTTCTGTTACAATAGAGTTGGCCGGCTCCAGGGATAATGGAAAGCACCCCAGCCACCGTGGGGCTCTTTTTCTTGAGAGGGGTCTTGGTATCAATCTCCTTTGAGATTTCGCTGATATTATATCGTTTCCGATTCTGAGATGAGATTTTATTGAGGCTCTCACGGGCCTTCTCCCACAATCCCATTTCCAGATAGACCCAGCCTTTCTGGTAATAGGCTTCGTCCCTGATTTCCTGATCCTGGGCGATGGTTACCAGATTGTTCACACTGATAAGGGCTACATCATAGTGTCCGAGCAGTACATATGCCTTGCTTGTCGACAGATATGATTTGAAGGCATACTCGGTGGTCTGGTATTCATCTATGAGCGCTTGAAATGTCTGGATGGCCTGTTCATACTTTTCGCCTCTCAAAAAGGAAAGGCCGATCATGTATCTGGCAAATTCGACCTTAGGGGAGGTGGGGAAAAAATATATAAAGCGCTCGTACTCTCCGATAGCCCGGTAATACTCACCTCTCTGAAAGTACTGTTCGGCAAACTGTAACTGGCTCTCAGAATCCAGCACTATTTCTTGACTGGCACATGCAGGGATAGAAAAGAGGGAAAGAAAGAGAAATAGCAGTACCCCGGCCCAGCCTGCATGCAAGGTGCAGGCCTTACTGTCCATTACTCCACCAGAAATCATTATTCTCTGGGGGATCGTAGCATTTGCTTTCCCCATTCACGAGGATCTGTGGACACAATCTCACCTCATCCCTGCCGCATCGGAACAGGCGATCACAGGTCATCATCCAGCCAATAAAAAAGCCATTTTTTTTGAAACACTGGATACTGTACTCCGAGCAGGAGGGATACATCGGGCAGTTCTTACCATCGATGGGCGAAATATTTGTCCTGTAGAACTCAACCAAAAGCCGCAGGGGGTTGAGGTTAGAATCCATCTGTTTCTGGGAGTTTTGGCGAGAGCTATCCTGCTCCCACGGACCCTTGAAAGAAGCAGCAGAGACAAAGGACGTGAAAAAGAAAAAAAGGGCAACCAAGGTAGTTGCCAGAAAAATGTCAAAATCCAAATGCCTAAATAGCAAAATTCTTGTTCTATCGGATGGATGTCGGGCTTGGTTTGACATTTGAGCTTTCTCATTTGTCATTTCTGCGTTACTCTCAAAACCTCTTCAACGGTTGTAACTCCCTTGACCACCTTTGATGCCCCGTCTTGACGAAGGGTTACCATTCCCTGCTCAACAGCCATGTTCTTTATAGAATTGGAATCTGAGGTCTTTAGTATTAGATTCTTGATCTGATCATCCAAAACCATCATCTCAAAGATACCGGTTCTTCCCTTGTATCCGGTGTTCAGGCAGCTCTCGCAACCGGTACCCTTGTACATCTTTGTCCCTGCATACATGTCTGAGGTGATGCCAAGGTTCCTCAGGGACTCCTCATCAGGACTATAGGCTACCTTACACCCACTGCAGGTTGTTCTTACCAATCTCTGGGCCAATATCGCAATTACCGAGGAGGTTACCAGGTAGGGCTCGATCCCCATGTCTATTAGCCGTGTCACTGCGCTGGCAGAATCATTGGTGTGAAGGGTTGAAAATACCAAGTGACCAGTCAAGGCAGCCTGGATAGCAATCTCTGCGGTTTCCAGATCCCGTATCTCACCGACAAGGATTACGTCAGGGTCCTGACGCACGATTGAGCGCAGCCCGTTAGCAAAGGTAAGATTAATCTTGGGATTCACCTGAATCTGCCCGATATTCTCAATCTGGTATTCAATGGGGTCTTCGATAGTAATGATATTGATATCCGGATTGTTAATGGTACTCAAGGCGCCATACAGGGTTGTGGTTTTCCCGCTCCCTGTTGGTCCTGTGACAAGGATGATTCCGTGAGCAGATTTGATGAGATCACCAAATCCCTTGAGCCCCTCCACGGGCATGCCCAGGTCAGTGAGCTTGAGCAACACAGTGGTCTTGTCCAACAACCTGAGAACAACACGCTCACCAAAGGCAGTGGGGATGGTGGAGACGCGAACATCAACATTCTTGTCTCCTATTCTGATCTCAATCCTGCCATCCTGGGGAAGCCGCTTCTCAGCAATGTTCAGTTTTGCCATTACCTTGACTCTGGATATAAGGGTAGACTGAATATGCTTGGGAGGGGAAAGCATATCATAGAGTATGCCATCCACCCGGTAGCGGACCTTGAGTCTGTTCTGGTAGGGTTCTATATGGATATCGCTCGCCCTTGCCTTTATGGCCTGAGAGAACATCAGGTTCACCAGTTTGATGATGGGGGCATCACTGGTATCGTCCAGAAGGTCCCCTGTTTCTTCAACCGCAGAGAGAATCAATTCTTTGTCATCCTCATGCATATCCTGGATGACCTGTTCAGCAGAATCACCGCTCATATCATAGGCGAAATTGATAGCCGAAAGTATGGCCGAACGTGAGGCAAGCACCGTTTCAACGCCATCCCAGCCCAGGATCATTCGTAGATCATCAAGCTCCTGAAAAAACAAGGGATCGTTCATGGCAATACAGGTCCCCTCAGGGGTAGTCACCGGCACCATACGGTATTTTTTCAGAAACTGGATGGGAATAGACTGGGCAAAATCAATATCCATATCCTCTACGGAGATAGTAGACCACGATCGCAGTCCAAACTGAATGCCAAGGGCCTTTAGCAGATCCGCTTCTGTTATTCTCTCTTTCTGGATCAGGATTTCCCCTATCCTGCCACCCTTTTCTTTCTGCATTTCCAGGGCTTCAGCAAGTGTCTCCTCTGAGAGAGAACATATCTCTTTTATTATCTCCCCGATAAGTCTATGTTTCATAATCTCAACATCTCTATTTCGCATCAGAATCCTGGCCCTTGGGTTTTGGTCCTCCATACAATTTGATAACACCCTCTTTGATTTTTTCGATCTGCTCCTTCTTTTCTTCATAAACCTCTTTTGCCTCTTCCGGATTTTCAACGATATGGGGTGTTAGAAATATGAAAAGATTGGTTTTACCCCCGGAGCTCGAAACCGATCTGAAGAGCCAGCCGAGCACCGGAATACCTCCAAGGCACGGCACATTGTAGCGACCTTGATCCAATGTTTCATCTATTAACCCGCCAATTACCAGGGTATTACCATCCTTAACCACTACCGTGGTCTTTGTCACTCGCTTCAGGGTGGTGGGAAGCCCCAAGGCCGATTCCTCCTTAATTACCTGGGACACCTCTTGGGTAATCTTCAGACGAACAAACCTCTCCTGGTTTATCTGTGGGGTAATATTGAGGGTAACGCCCACATCCTTGTATTCGTAATTACTGTAGTCAAACCCTGCCTGTGATGTCTCCTGCCGAGTCAGATAAGGGATATTCTTTACAACCAGGATCTCTGCTTCTTCATTGTCGGTTGTCATAATCTGGGGAGTTGATAGGATGTGCACATCCGAATCAGTTTTGTAGGCACGTATGACTGCCCCTATATTGGGAAAACTGACCCCACCAATGCTAATTGCTTCGCCCAAAACCCCTAAGGAAAACCCGGTAGCAAATCTGACTATGCCTGTCCCGCTATCAACTCCGGGAAAAATACTCGTTCCCAAGGTAGAGGCTCCAAAGGCCGCAATATCTCTGCCGTCATGACTACCAATTGTTTCTGCGGCCTGCCACTCCACGCCCAGCTCGAATGATTTCGACACATCGACTTCCATAAAAAGGGCCTCAATGTAAACCATACGCCGGGCGACATCCAACTTCTTAATCACCTCTTCCAGGACGAGAAAGTCGTCTTTCTTTGCCATTATTACTAATGAATTGGTCGCCTTATCTGCCACGATCTGCACTTCTCTGGAAATAACCGGGGCCTTTCCCTTTTTTGGCGCTTCAGTCGCCTTAGGAGGAATGGCCATTAGAACCTTTACCAGTTCTTCGGCATTTGCATTGTTAAGGTAATACACATGGATATCTCCCTCTCCTCGAGGGATTTCCTTGTCCAGCAGTTCTATGAGCTTTTTGATCCGCACAGTATCATCTTCAGTGGCTAATATAATGAGACAATTCGTCCTCTGATCTGCCACGATCCTGCTAATAGGCACTACACGTGCACCTTTTCTGGTGGGCCTTCTGGCTGCCTGTTGAAAGATATTGCCCAATGATGTCGCCATATCAGATGCCCTTGCATGTTCAAGGGGAATAACTGATATCTCTTCACCAATACCTACAACATCAATCTCACGCACAATCCTAAGCAGGCGTCTAATGTTGGAAAGCACATCGGTAATAATCAACATGCGGGTGGGAGGGTAGGAAACGATCACGCTGCTTTTGGATATCAAGGGGGCAAAAAGCTTCCTGAGCTCATCAGGATTGGCATACTCAAGGGGAATGAGTTGCGTCACCACCTTGTCCTCTGGAGTGATAGCCTGTTGGCGGAGTCTGGTTTCAATATTCTTGGACCGGGCGTGGAGAGCAGGCACGACCTTGATGATATTTCCGGCCACAACAGTTGTGAAGCCATGAACCTCAAGAACTGATTCAAAGACCTTGTAGGCCTCCTTTACTGAAATCTTGGTCGGGGATATGATGGTCACCTTTCCCCTCACCGCCTTATCAATGACAAAATTCTTGCCGGTCAATTCGCTTATGAATTTAATAAAGAGCACGATATCCACATTGTCAAAATCAATGGTGACATACCGTTCATCAGACACCTCCCCTTTGGCGACCTTCCTCTCCTGGGTGATCTGTTTTCTTGGCACCACCTTTTTCTGCGGTTGAAGGCGTCTTTTTATTACGCTGGGCTTCGCCTGAGCAGGTCTTTCAACCGCTGGTTTGGGCTCAGGTGCAACAGGGGTCACACCCTCCTCCCCTGAAAGCCGCGCCCCCGGCGCCGCGGAGTAATTCCCAAGTACTATGAGTCCTATCCATAGCAAGTACAAGATAGATTTTGGGCTAAATCTCATACGTATACACATACCGTATTTGACACTCATTTTGGCGTTACGGTATTGGAGTATTGGAGAACTGGAGTATTGAGTTTTTTTCCAGCTCCATTCTTCTGCTATTTCTTTCCTGTTATCTCTTGAAATCCAGGCTCTCCTTTCAAACTCCACAGGTCTCTGTCCTTTCGAGCCCACTCCCTTACCGATGTATCAAGTGAAATCGCCTTTTTCAATTGGGCCAAACTTCTTATCGTCTCCCCCTTTAAGGCATGGAGGCAGGCCAGATTATAATACGGATCAACATAACCTGGCTTTTTCTGAATGGCATGCTCAAAGCTGTTTTGGGCCTCTGAATAGTTTTTGTCCTGCATATAGAGAACCCCCAGGTTATTCAATGCACAAACAGAACCGGGGTCAAGCATGAGGGTTTTCTGATAGAGCCTCCTTGCATCTTCTAAACGGCCAATTTTATGAAGATGTCGTGCCCTTTCATAGCATTCTTCTGCTTTTATCAAGTCTTCTGGCCTGGCCTGGGTCTCAGGTCTTAAGACCTCTGATGCCGGCACTGTTTTATTGCCTCTAAAATCCAACCACGAATAGAGTGCAAAAGCAAGTAAAATGACGCCAAGGCTGATCATCCATACCGCTCTACCAGAAAAAATACCGGGTTTTCCTGCGGTGTCTGAAAGAGTTCTCTGGTACCGTGGATGCCGGGCATCCTTTTCCTTTTGTGCCTTGCGCAGGGCCTCATGGATATAGCTCATGGATCACTCGGACACCTGATATAACAACGCCTTGGTTCGCCGGCCCACAATTCCGTCAGGCTTTAGACCAAAATACGCCTGGAATTCCTTTATATTTTGAAACGTTTGATCATCAAAGATTCCAGTGGGCTCAGCCGGATATCCAATCTGTCTGAGCGTCTGCTGCACCTCTACGATACTGGGGCCAATCATCCCCTTCACCAGGGTGAGGCTTTTGTTTTCATAGGGATAGACCCAGGAAACCCTCTGGCCCTGGTGGTTTTCAAGAAAAGCCCTGTTCACTCGGTTATCCCTCCCTTCGGCATCTATGACCACGGCTCCATCAGCAGTTATTTCCTGGATCAGGAGATAGCGAGGGGATGAGTCCGTGTCGGAAGGTGAACCGGGTGAAACGCTGCCCGGGGATTCAGAAGGCTCAGAGTCGTCTAAGAGAATCCGAAAAGGTTTCTTGAATACGATATACTTTTTGAGCTCGGTACTGAATGGAAACAGACCCACATGAACCCTATCGTCCGCATACTGGCCTTTGTCATCCCTATCCCTGAAAAGTCTGAAAAGGCCAGCGATGCTTGCCTGGTCATCGAGGAATAGACTTACTTCTTTTCTTTCGGGCACCGGAACAGCAACCGTTTCCTTGCTCCGAGGCATGGGCAAATGAATTGTCTCCTCACCGGAGAACATTCTTACAATATCCCCTCTATGAATCCATATGAAAAAACCTGCCAAAATGATCAACAAGGCCAGGAGGACGGGGAGCAATCTACCCAGTTTTTTGGACCAAGGATGAGCCCTCATTTCTGGTGCCAGATTGCCCCTTATATCCTTAACCGCCTTGCGAACGGTTCCCTTAGATATGGTGAATTCATCATTTGCATACCCAACGAGAAGTGACCTGTCGCAAACTGCATTGATCCTCCGGGGATTTCCCCGAGAATATCTATAGATCTCCTTTAAGGCACTGGTGGTAAACCTCAGATCCCCTCTGCCGCCTCCTACCACCAATCGATGTTCCACATAGCCATGGACATCCTTTCGATCCAGAGATCTGAGCTCGTAACGAACCATGACCCGCTCATCGAGCTGCCTCAGCGAAGGGTGAGCGAGAAGCTCCTTCAATTCGGATTGTCCCACGAGAACTATCTGTATCAGTTTCTCTTTTTCTGTTTCCAGATTCGAGAGCATCCTTATCTGTTCAAGCACAGGCATAGAAAGATTCTGGGCCTCATCAATCAACAAAACTGCATTGCCTCCCTTGCTGAAGGTCTTGAGCAAAAACTGATTGAGTTTATCGATGTATTCCTTTTTTGTTTTACCTGAGGAATCCAGATCAGTGCCAAACTCTTGATTTACTGTCTCCAGCAACTCCATTTCTGAGATAAATGAATTGAATATGAGGGCGCTCTTGATTGACTCGTCTAATCGCTCAAGGAGAGCCCTGGAAAGGGTAGTCTTGCCAGTGCCAATACCACCAGTAATAACAATAAAACCCTTCCGGTCATTGATTCCATACAGGAGGTGGTCAAGGGCCTCCCTGTGGTAGGTGCTCAAGAAGAGGTATCGTGGATCAGGGGTCAGATTGAAAGGGTTTTCTTTAAAACCGAAATAGGACGTATACATGAAACTTTCACCTGAACTGGTAATTGATTATTTTTTCCTCTCCATTTCTCATCACCTGCAATGCAACACGAGATCCTGATTTCAATCTTTGGTAGACCTCCATTACGTCATCAGGGCTTTTGATAATCCTGCCATTTATTCCCTGCACAACGTCCCCGTTTCTCAATCCGAGTTTTGCAAAAAAAGAACCCGGCCTAATATTACTGATGGCTAAACCGTCTGGATTGCCATCTCTGAAGTGAGGCCTTACCCTTACCTGAGTAAGTAATTGATGAACGTTCTTAAGGGATTCGTCCACCTCTGAGCGGCTTACTTGTATAGTAGCTTCTTTCTTGCCGGCCGGTGAGCGCGCATATTCCGTTTCAGCCCTCGAGGCAGCCTCCTCCTCCATAGTCAGGATTTCATCCTTGTCATTGACGCGCAATACCACTTTGCCTCTCAATATCCTCTGGACCGTGGCACCCTGAACGCTGTCACCCACTTTATAAAGACCTTGCTTCCTGTTGTTAACCTCTTCAATAACAGCAAAGGCATACTGTTTACCGCCTACAACTGTTCCCAACAGAGCTACATTCAAGGAAGTGGGCTCCAGGTCATCAAGATCTTCCCCTCCGGTTTCTTGTAATACCTCTTCTCCGGAACCGAAGATACCTCTATCAATAATTGCCCTGTAGTAGCCCAAGGGGAACTTCCCGTGTTCTTTCACATCCGGTACCTGAAACAAGGCACTTTTCTGGGTATCAACTCCCCGGAGATGAGCTGTAGCAATGAGGTAAAAGAGATTGACCGCAATAAAGATAATAACAGCCAAGGCCAACAGATCAAAAAGGGTCAGAAAACGCTTGGGCATAGTGACCATCCCGTTAAATGAAGCTAATCTTCGGCTGAGCCAGGGTTCCGTGAATACGAAAGGGGAATGCTCCCTTTCTCAGCATTTTTCTAAAATACTTGAGGGTACTCTGGCTACCTTCGGCCTTTTCGAAGAATGCAGCAAATGGCTCGATCGTACCTTTGAGATCAAGGCTACTCTTTACCAATTTTTCTCTTAAGCGAATACTCCCTGATAGAGTAGCCTTCAACAAGGGGCCCTCCAGTTGGAGGCGAGTGAGGTTTATCGTTCCTCTCTTGAGGGCCATATTAATGGCAATCTCGTTATACTCAATGGACTCCAATGTCAAGACGGGCGACAAGAGCTGAATCCTGCCGCTTACGATTTTGAGATTCGCTTCTCCAGCGCCGCTCAACAACCTCTTTCGCTGTCCGCTGTAAGAGATGGTGCCGGTAAGGGTCCCATCAACATATCTGCCAATCAACTCCTTCAGGTGCTCATAAGTGCCAATTCGAATCGTGTCAAATTCGATTTCCGCTTTAAAGGGACTCGCCCTGTCATTATTGTTGAAATTCGTGCAACCCTTTATCCTTCCTCCATAAGCCACGCACCGAAAGCACCACCTGTGGTCTCCCCTAATAAATGACCTTGCCGCGGGGCTCAAGAGAAGCCTGTTAGCCCTGAAAAGCTTTCTGTCAGGCTTATCCAGGAATGAAATTTCGGTGTGCTCAAATTTCAGACTGCAAACCGGCCATGGCTTTATCCTGTCAACCGAAACCATGAGGGGAGGATCGAGGTTGCGTGCCTTTACCTGTAGATAGTGTCTGACAGCATCCGAAGGAAAAAAAAGATATAAAAAACCAGCTGTCAAAAAAATGCAGTAGATTGTGTACCCGACCCATTTTCTATGTTTCGACAAGGACTGTATCATAACCAATTTCTCTCAGGCATTCATAGTGCTCACTGATTTGAAGTATTGGAGTGCTGGAGTATCGGAGTATTGGTCTCTTATTCTTTCATTGCCCCATGACTCCCTTTCTCCATTCCTCCTGTCTTTATCTACTGAAAGGTTAGTACCTGCAAGATGGCATCGATGCGCCCGGCCTTCTTTTTGTTTTCTTTTACTGAAATTCTCTTGATGCTCACAGCATTTTCGGTTGATTCAATACGCCAAAGGTAGCCGGATAACTGTTGCAAGGTAATTGCCTCCAATTTCATCTCAACCAAGGATTCTTTGCGGGGACCAGACCCCCCCGAAACAGAGGGTTTCATGTATTTGATACTGTTCTTGACACCGGCGTCACGTGCCTCTTTTTCAAGAAACGAAAAAAGTGTAAATCCCTTCCTCCGTTCAGCAAGTATCTGCTTTATTCCTTGAGAACCCTTCCGGTATCTATTGTATTCAGAACTCAGCTTTACTATCTCTTCCAATCCATCTTGTTTTACCCTGACACCTCTTCTAACCCTCCTTCTGGCGTCAAAGAAGGGAGAGATCAGGAATTGAAAGATGAAAAAAACTGCGAGAAACAATGCCGCACCAGATACGAAGTATCTTTCACGTCTTGCAAGTTTCATGTCGCCTTGGTTTATTTAAGTGTTGGAGGTCTGGGGTATTGGTGATCCTTACAAGCAATTCATTTTTCATCACTCCATTCCTCCGTTTTGTTATTTTTTCCGCTGCAACTTTATTTCAAACTGCACCCGTTTGCCAGATCGATCAAGATTGGCAGAACTAATGGTGACTTCGCTAAAGTACTCTGATGGCTCCAGCCTTCGCTTAACAATATCCACGGTGTTAAAGGTATCAGTATCCCCCTTGATCTTTACTGCCTCTGGATCAACCACCATGGTGCTCACCGTTACATCCAAGGATCTGGGAATCTTGAGGGAAATATCCCGCAGCAGGTCAATGACCCTTTGGTCTCCCCTCATCCCGGGAAGGGAAAAGGCTGAACTCTTCAATTCTGCTATCTTTACCTTCATCTGTTGGACTGGATCCACAATCCGCTTTTCATCAGGAAATGTCTGTCTGTATATCCCGGTGATCTGTTTATCCAACATCCTGTACTGCTTTTTTAGGAGATAATAGTCCACACCGAAATATGCGATTGCCAGAGCCAGAATCACAATCAAGAAAACAGCGACTCTTTGAATCTCCTTCCTGAGCCTGAAAGTTCTCTTCATGATCTCGAATTCCTCTGTTCTGAAATTGAAACCCATACCCTTCTTGGTGTCTCGGAGGGCAAGAGCAAGGGCCCCGTCCATGACAGCAGGCTCCCACAACTGGGCCACATCCTCATCCATGCGCACTCTTGTATCCCGTGCCACATTAATCCTCTCAACCGGAATATCAAGAAATTCCTCTAAGAAGCGCTCTGTATCCGGGTAACGACTTCCGCTCCCAGTAATAAAGATCATCTCCGGCCTGATTGTTCTGTTGTTGTGGCATTCAAAACCATGGAGTGTGTGGTGAACATTTGCACAAAACGTTCTGAAATGTGGTTCTATATGCTCGGCTACCTGGGTTTCATGATGATTGTCCGTTGGCGCATTTGGCAAAGCCCCAGAGCTGAAATCATCGGCAAAGGGAAGTACCCTGATCAAGCTTATTCGTTTATTAAGATAAAGGAGCACTACGGTTTGCTTGCGACCCATTTCGAGGAGAAGTCCATCATCAGGTATGCCCGGCTGGTTCAACAACCATAAGCCAGTGGGTACACCCCTGATATCCAAAACGTCTGGATCAATCCCATGGCCCTGGAGGAGGGTGAGGTATTCTGAGATATATGTTCGCCTTACTGAGGCAGCGAGGATTTCACTCTGATCCGACTGATTAACAATGGTGAAATCCACTAGTAAGCTCTGGATTGGAAAAGGGACCATGGTCTCAATATTAAAGGCTATGGTCTGTCTGATCTTTTTCGTGTCCCTAAAAGGCATCTGAAGATTGCGGTACGATGCCTGTTCCCCGGCAATCGCACTGATGCAGGTATCGGCCCTAAGTTCCATTTGTTCGCTCAGGACTCGAAGTGCCTCCTCCATGCCCCCTGCCTCTTCGATCATAACACAAGACCAATCAGTTATATTATAGCCTCTCAGTCCCCCTTCTGCCTGGACTGCTGCAACTGAATCAGTATTGATGTCAATCCCGAGAATCTTACCTGGCATAATCGGTGTTTATTGGGTTACTTGGGTTTGTTGTGTTCATGGCATTTTAGCATTTAGCGTCTTAGAAAAGGGGTTACATCTTTACAGTCTGTTGCGCAAACAGACTCTCTAAACGCAGGTAACTAATCTTCTATTCGACCTTCCAAGACAAAATCTTGACTGTTTCCTCTTCCCTTTCCACCACACCCCTGATTCGTTTACTCATTGCCCCCTTAAGACCCTGTGAGATGATCTCAAAATAGGTGCTTAGGGTTGTGAGTAAACCCTCTGGCATACTCACATCACTCATCCCTGAAACCTTCTTGTACCATGTAATATTCGAGAGGTCATTATCTTCGTCAACACGGTATGCAATTATAGCATCAACTAGATCCTGGTCTATTTGGTCCGATAGGGCTCTTATCACCAGCGGGTCTGCCGTGTTGATATTGATCCTGCCATCACCGTAAGGGCTCAAGTAAGCCAGTATACCCGGTTTTTCGCTCGAACCATATAGAAGCTCCTCTGTTATGCCTCTGACAAACTGCAATTCTTCCAGAAATTCAAGGGGCGCATTCTTGCAAGGATATGGTTTTTCCAATGCCAGGTAGTAGGAGTCTTCGGCTCCAAACCGGGTCACCTCATTGTCCGAGTCGATCCAGTCCTTTAATGCATCTACGATATTCTCCGCCTCTTCGGGATCAAGGCCAAATTCAGGGGAACTCAGAAATCGTAAAAGCAGGCCTTTCTGGGTATCGTTGTACTGTCCTTTCTCGTCAACGAGTTGGTTGATCTGAATTCTCCCTGAAAGGTCCATGATCTCCACGGAAACCCGGCCCTCGTCAAACAAGATAGCAGCGCTCTCAGATAAGACCCCTGACTGCGCCCATAGCTCATGCAGGGTATCTACATTCCCTGAAGAGCGGTCCTCGTGCAGCAACGCACATGCGCCATTAAATCCTGACCTTGCTATACAACCCAGTTTAATGCCATCGGAAAGATTGGCAGCCGCATAAAGGTTCGCTTGCTCTATTGGAAGCGCAATGCTTGTCATGAAGGTAAGGGGAACATCGGGATTTGAGGTATTTTGAAACTCGAGTGAAATGGAAACCATTTTCGGTGTCTTATCCCTAAGCTCCTCTGAGTCAGAATCCCAGCCCTCACGAACGTCACCATTTTCGTCACGATAGGTCAAGGTAACCGATGCAAGTCTTTCGCACAGCACCAATCCACCGGTCTCCTCCTCAGGGAAACCTGACACCTCAAACACCGGCCTATCGCTTCGATAAAGAACAAGATCGCCCCCCTCATCGCTTTCTCGGACATAATAGCTGATCTCAACTGCTCCAGGGTCTTGGTCTTGCCCGCCCAGGTTAACGTGGGCCCTGGAAATGAATCGAAGGGTATCGGCGCTCCTACCATCGATCTCTTGGTCCTTTCCTACAAATAGAGATTTGGTGGAACCACCCTCTGCTGATTTCCCTGTCAGAGGACTCCACTGAACATAACAGGATTCCAAATCTTCTAGCATCCTTTCCATGGCAATTCTGGCCATGCGGTAGATCTCGACCTCAGATTCGGTCTCATTAACAACTCGAAATGTTCCTGTAGAGGAGGCGTAAATCGTGGTGAGCACGAGAGCAAAAATGAATATGGCAATGAGCAGCTCAAAAAGGGTGAAACCTTTTGGGTTTGTTGAGTTTATTGGGTTTATTGGGTTCATGATGTGGGATTGCCTTCAAGCTTTCGGCACTTCAGCTCACTTTTACCTTTTTCTCATAGGCACAAACAGGTATAGCCTGAGCCGGTATTGATACTGATCTTGCTCACCCCAAGACACGACCAAGTCGATCTTTCTGAGATAATCCAGGGCCTCTTCTACCCCGGCAAATCCAAGATAGCCCACGGTAATCTCCCAGTGATAGTTTGGAAAATCCTCTCCAAAATCACCGGAATCGGAAGCCAGATCCTCAGGGTTCTCTGCCTCTATCTCGGCTATCTTGCTCTGTGCAAGGAGCGCAGCCGTTGTATTGAATTTCGCCTCACTGGCAAGCGACAGACTCTGGGACTGTGACGCCAAAAGAGTCACCAAGGTAATGGCAATAACCGCAAGAGCAATCATCACCTCAAGGAGGGTGAACCCCCAGTTCGTTTTGGAGTACTGTCCTTTTTTTGGGTTGTCACATCCCTTCAATACTCCATTCCTCCAATACTCCATTCCTTAAACACTCCTTTTTTTATAAAATTCCAATATCCACATATTTATCGTAGATTTTTACCGTTCCAAGAAAAGGGCTTAGCGTCAAGGTAAACTCTCTGCCATCATCAGCCCCAAGATGGATCAGCATTTGCTCGACATATCCCTTCTTGCTAAAATGAAGTATTACCTCCCCGTGTGCCTGCTTTCCCTTTCCCCGGCGCCAGACATCCAGGACTCTAACTTCCCGGGGAAACACGAAGGCTTGCTCTTGAGCCAGAGCCCTTTCTTCCTCGCCCATGCCAGCGTACTCTATCCATAGGCGATTCATTCCAAGATCAAGATGAATCAGATATACCTTTTGCTCCCTAATTGCCTCATTTCTCACCTCTCTTACTAAACCGACCATTCTCCGTGTTGTGGCCTTCAGGTCATCAGTCAACAGGGCATATCGAAACCGTGGGATGGCAAGGCCAAGAAACAGACCCAGTAAGGCCACCACAACCACCAGTTCAATCAAGGTATAGCCCTGCCGCTTCGCTCCATTGAAAATTGAAAATTGAAAATTGAAAATTGAAGACCTATTTTGTTTACCCATTTTTAATGCGCATTTTTCTATGATAATCTTTTCTGAGCGTCAGAGCCTAGTCCAATTCCCAGTTGTTAATATCCTCATCCCTGCCCTCACCACCGGGCTCTCCATCGCCCCCATAGGAAGTGAGGTCGAAATCCCCGTGAATACCAGGGGAAAGATAAACATACTCGTAGCCCCACGGATCTTTGGGCACTTTTCCTTTTTCCAGGTATCCCCCTTCTCTCCATGCCCTAGGGAGTCTGCCAACCGCAGGCGGTTCCACAAGGGCCTGCAAGCCCTGTTCTGTGCTAGGATACAGGCCATTATCCAGCCTGTAAAGTTTCAGTGCTGTTTCTAAAGTCTCCATCTGGACCCGTGCCTTCGTACGCCTCGCCTCTTCGGGTTTCCCCACGATGCGCACTCCGATGAAACCAACCAGAATACCCAGAATAATAACGACTACCATGAGTTCTATCAGGGTAAATCCCCGACGGTCTGATTTTTTCCTTGCCATATTGTTGCCCCCTTCATTCATTTGGTTGCCCCGGATCTAAACAAAACTCCAGCCTGTTGGAGCATTGAAGTATTGGCTTTCCCCCTGGTCTATGTCTCCACATATCCATCATTGCATTCTTCCAGACTCTCACCGGATCATCTGGCTCATCTCGAGTATAGGGAGTAGTATGGAAAACACGATAAACGCTATCATCACAGCCATCACCAAGATCATGATCGGCTCGAGCATCGACGTCAACGCGATGATCTGTGATTCTACCTCTTTTTCCTGGTTGTCTGCAATCTTATGCAGCATTGCTTCTAGTTCCCCGCTTTGCTCACCAACGGATATCATTTGTACCGCCATCGAGGGGAACCACGGGCTCCTGGAAAGTGAACCAGCAAGGCTTTGGCCTTCCTGAATATTATCTCCAGCCCCAATGATGACTTTTTCAATGAGAGTGTTATCGACAATCCTGCTAACAATCTGAAGAGCGGTAATCAGGGAAACGCCACTCTGCAAGAGGCTCCCCAAGGTCCTTCCAAATCGAGCAAGGGCCATTTTTTGGTTAAGAGGCCCAAAAACGGGGACGCGGAGCTTGAGCTTGTCCCAGAGGTACTGAACCCGTGGCCTCTTTTTGATGTGCCTGAGGATCAGAATACCACAAAGGAAACAAAATACGATAATCCACCAGTAAGAAAATAGGAAATTGCCTACCTTTATAAGCACTATAGTGGGTAAAGGGAGGGCCTGGCGCATCTCAGTAAAAACCTTCGTAATATTCGGGACAATAAAGGTGATCAGCACAAAGAGGACAACGGTACCGATGAAGAACATAAAGACTGGATACGCGAGGGCGGCCTTAAACCGACCCCTCAGCGCCTGTTGGCGTTCGCCGAATTCTGCCAGACGATCAAGAACCACATCGAGAGACCCTGAAGCCTCACCGGACTGGACCATGTTGACGTAAACATTTGAAAATATTTTAGGATGCTGGGATAGAGAGAATGCGAGGCTGTTACCTTCGTTGACAGACTCCTTGATCTGGGCCATAACCCTTTTAAACAGTGGGTTGGTCATCTGGGTTACGAGGGAGTCGAGAGATTTTACGAGAGGCACTCCAGCTCCCAGCAATGTGGACAACTGTCTCGTCATTACAGAAATCTCTCCTGGCTTGACCCCCCTCAGCAGTCTAACCATAGAGCCAGGACCTGAGGGAAGACCTTTGGATTTGGAAAGCGCCTCTTTTACCTCAACCGGAAAGATCCCCGAGCTCCTGAGCTTCTCGCGAGCTGCCACATCACTGTCTGCATCAAGGATGCCCTTTAGGGTCTTTCCAGAGCTATTCAGGCCTCTGTATTCATAAACTGGCATATCGTATGGCTATATTTCGCTAAGTTAATGAGGAGAATTCTCAGACGCAGGCGAAGACGACGAAACCCACATAGGGAAGCAGAGCATTGAGCCAACTTGCTCTTAAACAGAAGCGACCACTGTAGTCTAAAGTTGGGTAACATAGCTTGAATTATCGCTATGTTACCAGTACCTGTTTTTTATGTCAACGTGAGTGTTCAGGTAGCGCACAATTAAAAGCGTTGGTTTTTGTATTCAACGACTAAGATAGAATAAGCTATTTCCAGGTTACAGATTCTATGCAAAGCCGCTAGAGAAATAAAACCTGATATTCAAATGCTTGCTCATGAAGGTCCAGTAACAACCCCCGAAGATCTTAATAGGATCTAGAACGAGACCGATATTGGGGGATTTAGGCGTGCTTCAAGTATTGAAAGGATTCCAATCGGAAGAGCTGTAATCGAAACAGTAGCAGCTTTTAAAGTCTGTGAATTGCCCTTTAGAAATACATGAGATAATCTCAGATAAAGGGATTATATTATCACACCAACTTTGTCTCATTTTGCGCATTTAAGTGCCTCAAATTCCCGTTTTTGTTGTTACTAGATATGAAATGAAGTGCCTTTTTGTAAGCATTCACTGGTTCAAAGTTCACCCCTGCTCGACGCCTGCCTGCCTTACTGCGGACAGGGGCGCGGGGTTTAGGGTTACGAAACTCAGCATCTGTTATGCATTTCTGATTCAACGCCCTCTAAAGTCTATTTTAGACTTGAGTGCAAGACCGTTTTGCATACCAAAGAAAACGAACAGACTCTGGGTTTGTCTCCGAATCGAATCCTTCCCCAACATTGTGCACGGTTCAGTTTTGTGAGGTGAACCTACAATCTCTAAACCTTGCGCTTTTGAACCCTTAACTCGTGAACGATTGCCTCTTTTTGTACAAACTAAAACTTGATTTTCATTGCACAATGGCAATAGTATAAGGTGCGTCATTGCTTGCAGGCTGAGATGTGAGAGAGGAGCATTGGAGTGAATCAGGTCGACCAGTATGAAGGTATGCATTATGAGGGGATGTGTATCCGGCCTCCCAGCGAGGCATACAGCATCCTTCTTCAGGCTACTGTTGGCTGTTCCCATAACAAGTGCACCTTTTGCGGTACATACAAGGAGAAGAGATTTCGGATCAAGGGGAATGATACTATCTTGAGTGATATCCTCTATGCATCACGATATATGCGGAATCAGGACAGGCTCTTTATTATGGATGGTGATGCCCTGATTATCCCTTACCCCCGTTTGATGTGGATTTTGGAAAGAATACGGGAACATCTCCCCTGGGTAAAGAGGGTTGGCGCTTATGCCAACACAAAGGGCATTAAGATGAAGAGCGAGGAAGAATTGCTCGCGTTGAAAGACATGGGCTTAGGGATTCTCTACATGGGTATTGAGACAGGCGATGATCAGACGCTGGAGGCAATACGAAAGGGTGCCGATTCTCAGCGAATGTTAGCCATGGGCAAAAAGGTTATGGAAGCAGGCATAAAGCTTTCGGTGACTGTTCTTCTGGGGATTGCCGGCAAAGAAAGGTCACTCATCCATGCCCGGGCAACAGGAAAACTCCTCAGCGCTATGGATCCGGACTACGTTGGTGCCCTTACCCTGATGGTCATACCAGGCACACCCCTGGCAGATGAAATAGCTGCTGGGAGATTTGAACTTCCTGACAATCTCGGGTTGCTTACGGAATTGAGAGAAATGATAGCCTCCACCGATTTGACCCACGGCCTTTTCTTCTCGAATCATGCGTCAAACTATCTGCCAGTCAGGGTCAGGTACCCACAGGGGAAGCAGCAGGCCCTTGACATAATAGATTTGGCCCTCCAGGGGAGGATTGACCTCAGGCCAGAGTGGATGAGGGCACTCTAACTGGTAATGAAAAGAACACAGGATTACCTATATGCAGCGATCATGGCTGGTGGGAGCGGAACCCGGTTTTGGCCACGGAGCAGAAAAGATAGGCCAAAGCAAATCCTGGATATCACTGGAGATGAGATTCTTCTCAAAAAGGCCATCCAGCTTATCAGACCCATCATACCTATTAGTAGAATAAAGATCGTAACCACCGAATCCCAGGCAGATGCTGTTAAAAAAATAGCCCCTGAGTTAGTGGCAGGTAATATCCTAGCAGAACCATTTGGGAAGAATACTGCGCCTGCAATTGGGCTTTCCGCCCTTTTTATAGAAAGAGAACATCCTGGTGCTGTTATGGTAATTCTGCCTGCAGATCACTATATTCAGGATGAAAAAAGGTTTCATGAGCAGGTCATGGTAGGTGGACGTCAGGCCTTTGAAGCAGATGGTATTGTTACCATTGGAATCACACCACGGGGACCGGAAACCGCCTATGGGTATATAGAGACCGATCAATTGGTAGACAAAAAACGCTCCATCTATACAGTCAAGTCATTCCATGAGAAACCCGACGAGGAAAGAGCCAGAGACTTTATCGATCATGGCAACTTCTTCTGGAATAGTGGCATATTTATTGTGAAGGCCTCATATATCCTCAAGGAAATCGCAGAATACCTGCCCCATAACCACGAATGGCTGATGAGGATAGAATCATGCCTTGATACAGATCAGAAATCAGAAGCAATCAGCAAGGCCTATCAAAACATGGAGGCAGTCTCTATCGATTATGGTGTTATCGAAAGGTCAAAGCATGTTTTCATGATACCGGGGGATTTTGGATGGGATGATGTGGGCTCGTGGCCATCTGCTGCCCAATACTGGCCTAAGGATAGTGACCAAAATGCATTTGTTGGTGAGGTCATCAATCTTGATTCTTCTGAATGCATTGTATATAGCCCGAAAAAACCGGTTGCACTCCTGGGTGTAGAGGATCTGGTTATCGTTGAGGAAGATGATGTACTTTTGGTCAGTAAGAAACAGAGGGCTCAGGAGGTAAAAAAGATGGTAGATATGCTCAGGTCGCAGCATCGCGATGAGCTTTTGTAGGTTTGAAAGGGATTTACGTTTGGGCAACAGCCTGTCAACAGATAACACTGAGATGAGGAATACATATGAACCCGGAGATCTATAGAGAGTACGATATAAGAGGTGTAGTAGGTGAAGATTTTACAGACGATGAGGTTATTGTTCTGGGACAGGGATTTGGTACCTATTTCCACCGCCTGGGAATAAAAACGATTGCCCTGGGAAGGGACTGCAGGTTGAGTTCACCCGCAATAAGAGATGGGTTGAAGGAGGGCCTCTTATCAACAGGCTGTGACATCGTGGATGTTGGAGTTTGCCCCACCCCAACGCTCTATTTTGCCATACGGCACCTCAAGGCAGATGGAGGGTTAATGATTACGGCAAGCCATAACCCTCCTCTATACAACGGCTTCAAGATATGCAGAGGGTTTGATACGATCTATGGTGAAGAGATTCAAGGCGTACGAGGGCTTGTTGAAGAAGGAGATTTTGTAAAAGGCAAGGGGGGGTATTCAACCTATGAAATCATTGAACCATATATTGATATAGTTCGGAAGGATATGATTATATCTCCCGGGATTAAAGTAGGTTTTGATGCAGGTAATGGAACGGGAGGACCTGTAGGGGTAAAGATATTACAATCCTTGGGCTGCGAGGTTCACGATATTTACTGTGACATGGATGGCTCTTTTCCCAACCATGAACCAGATCCCACGGTACTGGATAACATGAAAGATCTTATCCTGGAAGTGACAACGCACCATCTTGAGCTGGGTATTGGTGTCGATGGGGATGGTGATAGAATTGGCGTGGTAGATAGTTCAGGAAATATGGTATTCGGGGATATGCTTTTACTTATTTTTGCAAGGGATATCCTGCAGGGACATCCTGGGGCAACCATTATCTCTGAGGTAAAATGTTCAGACAGGATGTATAAAGACGTTGCGGCCCGGGGGGGAAACGCCATCATGTGGAAGACAGGGCATTCTCTTATCAAGAATAAAATGAAGGAGACCAAGGCCCTTCTTGCAGGAGAGATGAGTGGCCATATGTTTTTTGCGGATAGGTATTTTGGTTACGATGATGCCCTCTATGCCTCATGCAGGCTGCTCGAGATAGTTTCCAAGACGGGAAAATCAGTTAACCAGCTCTTAGAGGATGTCCCAAAATCATATACTACACCTGAAATCAGGGTCGAATGCCCCGATGCAAAAAAATTTGCCCTGGTTGACCGGCTCAAAGAGCATTTTAGCAAGGAATACAATGTGATTGATGTAGACGGCGTGAGAGTTGTTTTTGATGATGGTTGGGGATTGGTGAGGGCCTCCAATACTCAGCCTGCACTGGTGCTCAGGTTCGAGGCACAATCCAAAGAAAGGCTGGATGAAATCAGGTCTCTGGTAGAAGGAGCAATAGAAAGAGCCCGGTAAAAACAGGCGGTTTTCGCGCAACACACCGATTTTTCTTAAAGCTCAATTACTTGTAGCCTAACCTCCTTGGTTTCTATCCCTTTCATCATCCTGTTTGACTTCTAAAAGCTTTTTCCTCAGCTCCACTCTTGTTGCCAAAGATTTTTACCGGAACCGGGACGTCAGCAATATGTCCGCTCACAGCAGACCCCATACTTTTGCTGACAACAACACTTTGGCTGACATGTCATTCTGGGTGATCCTGCCAGGCGGGAGAGCGAAGAATCTACGATTTGTGGGCAGTTTACTAGATTCTTCGTCACTTTGCTTCTCAGAATGACAAAGTGTCGTTATATGGCATAACCAAAAAAAGATACCCATACCCTGCAAGAGGCTTAAAAATCATGGTTAGGTTTCACTATGACGTGACAATGGGTCTTATGCTACGATGTTTACGAGGAAATATAGATTGTGCCATCATGTAGATTTTTGTATCATCCAAGATCCTATCGTTATGTACATAGTCTCCTGAGTATTCAGGCACACTATTTGGAGCCAGGTAGACAAAGAAACATGGCCCATTCTTGGTAAAGAATGTGGCAGGTCAAGCCAAATACAGAGAAATGCAGGATTCTTCCTATAGAGAAGCGGTTTCATGGTTGTATAGCCTCCAGAAATTGGGGATTAAATTTGGCCTCTCAAAAACATCTAATTTGTTAAAGGCCTTTGGTAATCCTCATCTCGGTCAGAGATACATCCATATTGCTGGCACCAACGGGAAAGGATCTGTAGGAGCGCTGCTGGAATCCGTGCTGATAAAATCAGGGCTGAGGGTTGGCCTCTACACCTCGCCCCATTTAGTCAGCTTTACTGAACGGTTTCGGATCAACAGAGAACGTATGACAAGAAACGAAGCAGCCTCACTGATTCAGGAGTTAAAAGGGGCCATAGAGGATAAGGAGCTACCAACCTTTTTTGAGCTGACCACTGCGATGGCGCTTATCTATTTTTCCAGAAGCTGTGTCGATATCGGTATCGTTGAGGTGGGAATGGGTGGACGTTTAGATGCCACTAATGTAATCACTCCAATGGTTTCTATTATCACCAATATCAGTTTGGATCATCAGGAGTTCTTGGGCAACCATATCGTTGATATTGCAGAGGAGAAGGGAGGCATCATAAAAAAAGGGGTTGACGCAGTGACCGGTGTGAGTCAACGCCCAATAGTCAGGCTCCTTGAGTCTAGGTGCAAAGAGAGCAGCGCCCCTTTCTGGAGGGTAGGGCATCATGTCCGGTATCGAAGATTGCCATCGGGCCTTCTGGGCTATTACGGTCTCAGAAAAAGACATAAAAACCTCCGGCTCGGTCTTAATGGGAGATTCCAGTTTCGAAATGCGGCCCTCGCCTTGTTGGCCTTGGAAATACTTGAGACAAAGGGTCTCACCATTCCGGATGCGGCTGTGAGATCGGGCCTTGCTGATCCTCTGTGGCCTGGCAGACTTGAAACGGTTTCTTCTGAGCCGACAATTATACTTGATGGCGCCCATAATCCATCTGCTATGAGATCCCTCGCATACGCGATCAAGAGTGATTTTGATTTCAGAAAACTCATAGTGGTCTTGGCTATTTTGGGAGACAAAGATATCGCAAATATCCTGAAGGAGATCCTGCCTATGGCCAACAGAGCAATCTATACCAGAGCGGTGTATCACCGTGCAGCCGACCCTCACATGCTGATGGAGCACGGCAAAAGATTTGGAAAGACCGGGGAACTCTACGTCACCATACCGGCAGCTATTGATAGAGCGAGGAATCTTGCTGACAAAAAGGATCTCATTCTCATAACCGGGTCTCTGTATACCGTGGGTGAGGCAAAATCATTCCTTGATCCTGTAAACTATCCAGCTGAAGATATTTGATATTCCATTTGATATCCCAGGAACCTCCAAAGAGATACTGTTTGCCCATGAGTGGCGAATTTGAAGATCAGTATTGATGCATTCGTAAAAAGTCGATTTTGCTCAATCTCGTTCACAAAACACTTTTTACGAGTTTGTCAGTATTCTCCTGGGCAGAAATTGAACTCAAAGATGCTAGCATCCTTATTGAAAGCGATTATTGGTAATCAGGTTGAGAGAGGCCTTTCTGGTATCATAGTGGGGATTTTTGCTTTGGTATGTATGGTCTTTATAGACTCTCCGGTGGTGGAGGGTCGCACTCTGCTTAGAGGTGAATTACTGCCGTGGCATATTACCGCAAATACGATAAGTGCCTCGGCAGACACAAATGTTATCACAGCAGAGGGAGAGGTGGTTGTTTCCAGGGGAGACCAAACTCTGAGGGCAGACAGGATCGTCTATAATAAGGAGTCTGGGTTGCTCAGCGCAGAGGGCAATGTTGAACTGTTAACAGCGGGTGATATTCTCAGGTGCGATAAAGGATTATTTAATCTCAAGGATAAGACAGGCTACATACTGAACGGGAGTCTTTTCCTGAGAACCAATCACTTTTATGTTAGGGGAAAAGAGATAAGAAAGACAGGCCCTGAGACTTATAGTATAAAAGGGTGCAAGATTACCTCGTGCGACGGAGAAGCCCCTGACTGGTCCATTACCGGATCAGAAGTGGAGGTCACCCTTGAAGGTTACGGTACTGTCAAGCACGCAGCGTTTTTTGTGCGGCATATCCCTCTTCTGTATTTCCCCTACATTATCTTTCCAGCCAAAACAAAGAGGCAGACAGGCGTTCTTGTGCCAAGCGCAGGCTACTCTCAGAGGGATGGATTTGAGATCGAAATCCCCATATTTTGGGCCATATCTGATCAAACTGACGCCACCTTTTACGAGCGCTATATAGAAAAACGGGGTCTCATGCAGGGACTCGAGTTTCGGTATGTCACCGGTGTCGACTCTAAGGGGATGTTTTTGTTTGATATCCTTTCCGATAAAAAAGAGCAAAAGGATCTATACAACGAAGATGATCTCAAGATTAGCCCCTTTTCCAGGACTAACCAAACACGATACTGGCTGAGAGCACGTTCTGACCAGCAACTCCCCTATGATATAGGTGTGAAGCTAGATGTAGATTTCGTCAGCGATTATGATTACTCGAGAGAATTTAAGGAACCTTCTCTGGGTCCTGAATACATGGTGAGGCTGGATGAAGAATTCGGTAGACCCCTCACAGAGGCTGAGTCACCTTACAGACCTTCGGCCTTACTGATTACGAGAAATTTCCAGGATTACTCTATTCAGGCTTCGAGCACTTATTACGAGGACCCAAAGCGCCCCCAAGAAAATACAACTCCCCAACCTCTGGCGGACCTGGGGTTCACCATTCTTCCAAAAAAGATCTATAGTCTCCCCTTTTACTTCTCCCTTGAGTCTGGCTATGGTTATATTTACAGGGATACGGGGCCTAAGGGACAGAGAGTGGCTCTTGCTCCCTCTCTCAGTTATCCCATATGGTCTATTCCTTACGTAGCTCTGGAACCATCGGTCACATATTTTGTCACATACCAGTGGCTTGAGGAATATCAGGGTTATAAGGGTCAGCAGACAAAGGATGCATACGAACTGGGCCTCCGGTTACACACGACAATAGAAAAGATTTTTCATATCAAGCAGGGAAACATAAAGAGGCTCAAACACAAGTTTCAACCGGTGCTCTCATATACCCTGAGGCCATATCCGGATAAGGAAGAGTATACCCCTTGGTTTGAGCCGGTGGATGTGTTGGATAGACTCAACGTGATTTCCCTTTCTCTTGACAATTACCTTGATGCGCGCAGGGAAGACGAAAAAGGCAGGCACTGGTTCTCGCAGGTTGCACGTCTCTGCCTTACTCAAGGCTACGACCTTGATGAGGCCAGAAGGGAGACGATGCCCGGTGAAGAACGGAAGCCTTTTGACCCTCTGCAAGCAGCGCTGAGTTTAAACCCCTATCCAGCACTTGACCTCTCTGCTCGTGCTGACTGGGATCACTATAACCATTATGTCTCATCCGGGAGTGTTACCCTGGATCTGGCCGTTGAAAGGGGTGCGAATAAACAGGATAGATACAGGATAGATTATGAGTATATCAGGGATTATTCCAAAAGTCTGAGTTACGATGCGGCAATAAACCTGCTGTATGGTTTCTCCGTTGGAGCAAGCGGGAAAAGGGATCTCACCATCAAGTACGATATTAAGAATAGCTATTGGATAGATTACCAGTCTCAGTGCTGGGGCATAAGGCTCCTCTATGAGAATCTGGAGAAAGACAAAAGGATAATGCTTGCCTTTAGACTATTGGGTTTCAGGAAACTAGGTGATCTCAAGGTGTATTAAGGGGCTTTTTCCATGGGCGGCCTAAAGTATAACAAGAACAAACCACTGATACCCATCAACACAGAGAGAATCTGGCCCATGGTCAAAAAAGAAAAGACAAACCCAAGCTGTGGATCTGGTTCGCGGGAAAACTCTACAGAGAACCTCAAGATACCATAAAGGATAAGAAATAGGCAAAAGAGTGTTCCTTTTTTGAAAGAAAAATCCTTTAACCACCACAGGATTGAAAAAAGGAGAACCCCTTCAAGGAAAAACTCGTACAGTTGGGAGGGATGCCTTGGAAGAGCACCACCTGAGGGGAAAACCATCCCCCAGGGAACTCTGGTTACCCTGCCATAGAGTTCGGCATTAATAAAGTTACCAAGTCTGCCGAGGCCCAAACCGATAGGAACTGTTACAGCAACAAGATCAGCCAATCGCCAGAAATCGGTTTCCCGTGTTCTTGCGTAAATGAGGCCCGAGAGGATAATACCAATTAGCCCGCCGTGAAAAGACATGCCCCCTTCCCATATGGAAAAGAGTTTTAATGGATGGCTTATGTACAAGGGGAGATTGTAAAAGATGGCATAACCAAGGCGGGCGCCAATGATAAGGCCAATTATAAGAAACAAGAAGAGGTCATTTACTACATTGATATCGATGCCGAGATTTTTTTTTCTGATTTGATATTTCACCAGAAGATAGGAGGCCAGGAACCCAAGGATATACATAACCCCATACCAGCGTATTTGAATGGGACCCAGGGCGACTATTGTTGGGTTTATGGATGGATAGGTCAACATCTGTGTTTCAAGATATCATAATCAGATACAGAAAAAAATTTAAAAAGTAGCTTAGTCGATATATTCTTAGATAGATTTATGGAACTTCCCAATGAGTTGAGGTAGATTATATTTGTGACCAATCACTGGATTCTTGCTTTCGCGGGAATGACATATACTTGCACTCAATCGTCATACCCGCGAATGCGGGTACCCAGACGTTAAAAAACTTTTTACGAATTTATCAATTTTAGCTCACTTTAGGCACTTTTGTAGCCTCTCCGCTTATACGGAATAGGTATCCTGACGTCAAATACTTCATAGAATATACGGATTAGAGCACCGAGGTTCAGGTTTGATGAATATCAGAAGAGGAGATACCGTAGAATTGACCATAGAAAAGATGGTGTATGGCGGCCGGGCACTCGCCTATCATAATGGTGTGGCGATTTTTGTGGATCATGCTGTCCCGGGTGACAAGGTTGCTGCAAGGGTTACCAGAGTCAAAAAAAACTTTGCCGAGGCGCGGCTTCTGGAGGTTTTGGAGGTCTCACCGCATAGAGCCATTGCCCCCTGTCCATATAACGATTACTGTGGTGGTTGTAACTGGCAACTTATTGACTATGAGAAACAGTTGGAATACAAACATGCCTTTGTTGAAGACTCACTTTACCATATCGGCAAGGTGGCTGATGTTCCTATACATCCTATTTTGCCGTGTCCGCAGATATTTGGATACAGAAACAAGATGGAATTCTCCTTTTCAGATAGAAGATGGCTTTTGCCTACAGACAAAGATTGCAAAGAAGACGATCGGCATTTCGCACTCGGCCTTCACGTACCAGGAATTTTTGATAAGATCATTGATCTTGAGGGGTGCCTCCTCCAGAAGGACAAGGGGAATGAAATATTGCGGGAGGTTAAGGAATACGTAAAGGGGAGCGAACTGCCGGTCTATGGATTGAAGAGTCACCAGGGGTTTTGGCGTTACCTCGTGTTACGACACTCCCACTACTTTGATGAATGGATGGTGAATTTAGTGACGAGTGAGGAGAGGGATGCCGCACTTCAGCCCTTGATACCAATCCTGAGGGATCGATTCAAGGAAATCACTTCGCTCGTAAATAATATCAACACAAGAAGAGGGGGCACAGCTGTTGGTGAGTGGGAAAGAATTCTTGCAGGAAGGAGGACTATTCGGGACAAGATAGGGGAGCTTACCTTTGAGATCTCGGCACATTCCTTTTTCCAGACGAATACCGCCATGGCAGAGAAGCTGTATCAGCGAGTAAAAGACTTTGCTTCTCTAACAGGGAAAGAGACTGTTTTTGATCTCTATTGCGGGATTGGGACTGTTTCCCTGTTTCTGGCATCCTTGGCCTCAAAGATAATTGGTATAGACATATCCGATAGCGCAACAGAAGATGCAAAGAGGAACTGCCAGTTGAACGGGGTTGAAAACTGTGAATTCCTTTGCGGAGATGTTAAAGCACTGTTGTCCCAGGTAAGTATTCATCCAGATCTATTAATCACTGATCCACCAAGGGCAGGGATGCATAAGAAGGTCATAGACCAGATCAATCAACTGCTGCCTGATAGGATTATCTACATCTCCTGTAATCCTTCAACATTGGCCAGAGATGTTGCGTTGTTGGGAGAGCGGTATCGGGTAGAGGAGGTCCATCCCCTTGACCTTTTTCCAAACACCCATCATGTTGAATCTGTGGCAAGACTGGAGAGGAGCTCATAGGAGAATAAAAATATTGACAATTGCCTGGTCACATATATAATCCAGATAACGCCTTGTGGTAACTTCTCAATAAGTTCGAGTTCTGTCATTGCGAGCAAAGCGAAGCAATCTCCAATATCGCAATGAGATTGCCACGTCGCTCCGCTCCTCGCAATGACCGCAAATGTAAACGGCAAGGAATCAGCCGAACTTTTTGAGAAGTTACTGGAGAAGATGCTGTTTCAATCCACATATGCTCTAAAAAGGGGAGGTGATTTTTTAAAGAGGCTAAGAACTTGGAAGGGAAATCGATCCGGGTTCCTAGTTGCTTGAATCTATTTTATGAAAGTAATTGTATATGATAATCAGATAGAAAAGGCTATCAGAGATCTTAAGAGGAAGCTTTCAAAGGAGGGTTTCTACTCGGAGATAAAGGAAAGAAGGTTTTACGATAAGCCAAGCGTTCAAAAGAAAAAGAAGCAGGCAAAAGCTGCCAAGAGACTCCGAAAGAAGGCAAGAAGGTTTTAACCTTACTGTTCCTCATTTTGGTTATCTAACAGGCCCGGTGTTTATTGTCTTACATCATTAAGCCAGCAGAAATAATGCTGTAAGTTAATCTCGAGACCGTGGCTTTGGATCTTTGATGTGCCATTGGTGGTACCGAAAAATGGTTCAAAAGGGAATCCCGTCAAATGCGGGAACGGTCCCGCCGCTGTAGCCCCGCCCTTTTCCTGTGTGATAAGAAGAGGGAACCCTTTTAGCATGCATTGACCACTGTCGGGCATTCAATTCCGTGTTTTTATTGCATTTGCTGGAGTATGGCTACCCTTTTTATCAGTGAGGTGGCAATTGAAAAGTAAAAGGGGAGCTGAGTGCCGGATGGGAAGGTCGCTAAAAGGGCGGGGGAGTCAGAAGACCTGCCACCATGGTGATGCTCCGCCGGCATGAGTCGGTTGTTTAAGGATCAAGGAAGCAGGGTGCAGTCCTTAAATCCATCTGGATTTAAGGATTTTTTTTGAAATGAGCATGGCAAAGACAGGGGCATACCGTGATAACGAGGTTCTGTCTTAGAATTGTATTGGTTGGAGTCTTTCTCTCTTCACCTCTATCCTCGCATGCAGGTGTGTTCCATGATTCTCTAGGTCGCGCGGTGATCTTATCCTCTGCCCCCATGCGCATCATTTCTTTAGCACCGAGTATCACAGAGATGATCTATTTCCTTGGATTAGGCGATAGGCTTGTGGGTGTTACCCGATTTAGCACTTTCCCCAGAGAGGCCCAAGGCAAACCAAAGGTGGGTATCTATACGAATATAAATATCGAGAAGGTAATAAGTCTCAATCCTGATCTTGTTATTGGCACTATGGATGGAAACAGGAGAGAGGATGTCGAGATGTTGGAGGGAGTCGATATACCCGTTTATGTTATTAACCCTCGAACGGTGGGCCAGGTCCTCGATACCCTGGAGCGATTAGGAGAGATATGCGGTGTAACCGATAGGTCAGAAAGGCTCGTCCTTTCTTTGAGAGAGCGCGTCTTGAGGGTTGAGAGAGCAGTACGCAACAGAGAGAAACCCTTGGTGCTCTTGGTGATAAACGTGAGGCCCCTTATGAGTGTAAACTGCAACACAATACACCATAACATCATTCAGCTGGCTGGGGGGAGAAACATGACCGGAGATCAGCCAATTACCTATCCCAAACTGAACATAGAGGAGGTAATAAGAAAAGGACCGGATGTGATTATTATCTCATCTATGGAAAGGGGAAAGGAGTTTGACAAGGCCAAGCAGGAGTGGTTTCGATGGTCTACGGTACCAGCTGTGAGCAAAGGCAAGGTGTATCTTATCGATTCTGACCTGATAGACCGGCCAGCTCCGAGAATCGTCAGTGGCTTAGAAGAGATGGCCAGATTACTGCACCCAGGGGTAGTATGGGATGAGAGGTAGCGAGGATCAGGGAATAACTCTTATAAAGGTAATCGTAACCGGGCTCATCTTATTAGGGATACTCATTATCATAATCCTGATCTCTTTGAGTCTGGGTCCTGCAAAGGTTTCACTCCGGGATATTCTTGCATGGTCTGTAGGCCACGGAGCGTTGGATCAACAGGCATGGATGATCATCTACAAAATAAGATTGCCGAGGATCTTGCTGGCTGGCCTGGTTGGTTTTTCTCTCTCTCTTGGCGGGGTTGTATTCCAGGCCCTCCTGAGAAACCCCCTTGCGGAACCTTTCATACTCGGTATCTCAAGTGGCGCAGCAGTAGGCGCCATCATCGGTATCGTTTTTGGTTTCGGATTCCACCTTGGCGTACCCCTTCTCTCATTTACAGGGGCCTTGTTTACTGTTTTGCTGGTAATAGGCATAAGCAGCCGCCAGGGAGGACTGGAATCCGCAACATTACTTCTTACCGGCGTGATTGTTAATGCCTTTTTTACAGCAGTGATCATGTTTTTCATTGCCACTACCAGTGACAGCAGGCTTCATTCCATGCTTTTCTGGCTCTATGGTGACCTTTCCCAGAGCAAATACATTCAGCTCTCGGTAAGCCTTCCGCTTATCCTGATTGTATCCGGTATCATCTATTTCTTCTCGCGTCACCTTAATCTCATAGTTGGCGGAGAGGATACGGCCTTACAGATGGGCGTGGAGGTGGAACTGGTAAAGTGGGTATCCTTTCTTGGAATATCCCTGATCACCGGCGTGGTGATATCTTTTTCCGGAATAATCGGGTTTGTTGGTTTGATAGTGCCGCACCTTATCAGGATGCTTCTCGGTCCCGATCACCGGCTCTTGATACCAGCCTCTGCAATTGGAGGCGCTTGTTTTCTGATAGCTGCGGATACCCTGGCACGGACCATAATATCTCCCAGTGAATTGCCCGTGGGTGTCGTAACTGCCTTTTTAGGGGCTCCGTTCTTCATATATCTTTTAAAACAGAGAGGCAGCCAGTGGACCCAGAGCTGATCCTTAGGGGGGTATTCTTCAGGTATGAGCAACAATGGTGTCTGAGAGGGATCGACTTTGAGCTCAGAAAGGGTGAGATCTTAGGGCTGATAGGTCCCAATGGTTCAGGCAAGAGCACCTTGCTCAGGATTATCGATGGAGTTCTGAAGATACCCAAGGGAGAGATTCTCCTCCGGAATAAGCCACTCTCCACGTATAAGAGGGGTGACATTGCGCGGCAGATAGCCATGGTGCCCCAGGAGTCGACCTTTAGATTCCCCTTTTCCGTGTTTGAAGTGGTGCTCATGGGCCGTTTTCCTCATCTCGGATTATTTCCTTTTGAGGGGAAAGAGGATGTGAAAATAGCACAACAATCTATGCTGCTCACCCACACGCTTGACCTGGCCAAGCGCTCCATAAACGAACTGTCGGGTGGAGAGAAACAGCGGGTGCTCATTGCCAGAGCATTGACCCAGAGGGCTCATATAATCTTGCTGGATGAACCAACTTCGTTCCTCGACATACGGCATAAGGTAGAGATATTCGATCTCATTTCATCTCTAACTCTCACACAAGGGCTAAGCGTAATCATTGTTTCCCATGATATCAGCCTTGCCGCACAATACTGCCACAGGATGCTCCTTTTGGATAAGGGAGGTGTCTATAAGATTGGTGAGCCTGCTGAGGTGATAACTGCTGACACTATAAGCACCGTATATGAGTGCCCGGTACTCGTTGACAAAAACCCGATCAGTAACACCCCTCGCCTCACGATTCTTTCAAGGAAGGGAGAGGGCAGGGTCACGTCATAGTGAAACCTAATCTATTGATTTTTAAGCTTTTTGCAGGGTATGGGTATCTTTTTTTTGGATTATGCCCTGTGACATGGCCCCTTACTGGGTCGATTCAAAATGGTTTATTGAGCCATAAGCCTTAGAATCATAGGCTCCATCTATATAAACCATTTTGAAACGCCCACTCATCTGACCTTACCCTGAGGGAGAGGGTAAAAAGGAGATGATATGATTGATGTATTTCTTAAAGGTGGTCCCATAATGTATCCCCTTTTGATATGCTCAATAATTGCCCTCACGGTGATTATTGAGCGGATGATATTCTGGATAGTCGAGGATCATAGGAGGGACCAAGCCCTGGTCAACGATGTTCTATCGTTGGCCGAGAGAGGCGATTGGGAAACGGTAAGGACAAGCATCGGAGATTCAAAGGATTTTGCAGTGAGGATTCTGGTAGCAGGGATCCTTCATAAGGAATTTAGCATGGCAAAGGCAATGGAGACGGCTGCTACGGATGAGATAGATAGGATGCGGCGGCATCTTCCCATCTTGGATACCATAATAACCATTTCTCCCTTGCTGGGTATCTTTGGAACGGTAATAGGGATCATTCTCTCCTTTGAAATACTCGGAAGCGCAGGAATCGAGGAGCCACAGGCGGTAACAGCAGGGATTGCTCAGGCCCTCATAACAACCGCATCTGGATTGGGTATCGCCATTCTTTCACTGTTTCCCTATAACTATTTCAATTCCCGTGTAGAAAAGGCAGCAGCATCCATAGAAAAATACGCTACCAGTTTGGAGATAGTGTACGAGAAACTGAATCAGTCGAGCAATAACAGGGAAAAAGAGGAAATAGTTGATGAAGGTTAATCTTGGACCGCGGAGAAGGGCCCGGATAGAGATTCTCCCGCTCATCGATATCGTTTTTCTTCTGCTTGTCTTTTTTATCTATGCAATGCTCTCTATGGCGGTTCACCGTGGCGTACCTGTAATCCTTCCCACTTCTTCATCTGCCAGGATAGAAAGGGAA
>JAFDDT010000033.1 GCA_019310725.1 Deltaproteobacteria bacterium
CTTCTAAGAATCAATATTCCAATATTCCACCATTCCATTACCCCATCTGGCCTACATGGAACATGTTCCATATAAAAATACTGTTATTGCAACAAGTTATAGAAATTCCGATACATTAGCCGGCATCAAAATCGGATATCAAAATTATTTAAAAGAAAACTTAAACTATTTTGACACTTTCAATCTGATTCTGGCCATGGCATTTTATGAAAAGCTTTCAGCCAGGATTCCGGAATTGAGCCCGGATGATCTATTTCATGTCGGAGCCACCTCCCGTGGCACTAATAGTATATATTCCACCTATATCAATATAAAATTTCTTGAATTGTCCGAGAATTCCTCTTTCAGGAGGAAGTATTCCAACCTGTTCGCCAATTTTAGAGTTTCAAAAGCCGTTATTGAGCATATACCCGGCGACCGGCCTGCCTTAGCCTTCATTGCTCGGATTAATGAAATTGCTTCCAGGTTGCAAAAAACCCCCGCAAAGCATGAAGCCTCAAGGGGGTAAGATGGCAAGGATTAAAGTAATATGCTCAGGCGGTTGACTAATGGCAACTACTTTCCCGCCTCCGTCGGCACCACTGTCAACATCTTGGAATTTTTGGCGCGGATACGGATCTTTTTCAACACGATTCGCAGTAATATTGACTCAGGAAAACATGCTGCAGATATAGGGATCAGAGCACCAACATTTGACAAATTAATAGGTAGCTCACCCCCATCCATTTATCAGCATCCTTTAAGGTGGTTTTCCACCTATAGCCATCTCTAAGAGATGGAACCTCTGTCTCTCCTTCTTACTCATTGGTATAATGTCCCTTTCCATAATGGGGACATTTTAACACAGCAGTTAGAGGGGACATTTTCATTAAGCTAACACAGTGCTTATAAATCCCTTGACCAGTGATCCGTGCTAATCTATATTTTCTCATTATATCAAAGGCAATTGGAGTCGAATAGAGGAGTAAAAGATGGCCATAATAACAGTAGATGAATATCGAGACAGGATTTCCAAACTGAAACCAAGGCTTTTTATAGGAGGAAAAAGGGTTGAGAAACTCCCCGATCACCCGATTACCAGAGGGGTTGTTGAGGCAACGGCAAGGGTCTATGAGCTAACCCTGGATCCTCAATATTCCGATATTATGACAGCAAAATCGCATCTGACCGGTGAAACCATCAGCCGGAGTTTGCATATCCATCAGAGCTATCAGGACATTGAAAGGCGCTTGGAGATGGCAAGGCTGAGTAGTCAAAAGTTAGGAACCTGTAACTACAGGTGTCCGGGTAATGAGATGCTTCCAGCTCTTGCGGCCACAACATGGGAGATAGATCAAGACAAAGGGACCGAATACCACAAGAGATTTACTGAATACCTGAGGTATGTTCAGGGGGAGGATTTGGTGGTGAGTGGATCTGTTACAGATACAAAGGGAGACAGAAGCAAAAGGCCCCTTGATCAGGATCCCGACTCCTATGTCCACGTGGTGGAACAGAGATCCGACGGTATTATCATTAGTGGCGCTAAACAGCATGCAACCGGAGCATATGCTGCTGATATGAACTTGATACTGCCCGGCCTATCCTGCCGACGAGGGGAAGAAGATTACGCCCTTGCATTTGCCATACCAAATGGATCTGAGGGGGTAACATATATAGGGCAGTATAATCCATACAGTATAGAAAGAGAATATACAGATGATATCCGGTATATTGGGAATCCCATATATGGACAGCGAGAAACCTGTCTTATAATCTTTGATCGTGTTTTTGTTCCATGGGAAAGGGTATTCATGTGCGGAGAAATTGAGTATACTCAACGGTTGATTACAAGATTTGCCAAGACCCACAGGATGAACTGCGGTGGGGCGTGCAAGGTAGGTTTTATGGATTTGATCATTGGTGCAACTCAACTTATCGCCGAGTACCATGGCATTTCAAAGGCTTCTCACATTGTTGATAAGATAACCAGAATGGTCCAGTTAAGTACCACATCAGTTGCCTGTGCCATAGCCGCTGCCCACAGGGGAAAAGAGGAGCCAATGGGTTCTGGCGTTTTTATGCCAGATGAGGCAATCAGTAATGTGGCAAAACTCAATACGAATGATGGCTTCTGGGAGGTAACAGCCTTAGCCGGGGATATTGCCGGCGGAATCGCAGTTACTATGCCAAGTGAAAGAGAATTGCAAAACCCTGAGATAGGGGAGTATGTATCTAAATTTCTTAAATCTTCGGCTTCTGCAAAGAAGAGAATGAGAATGGTTAAGTTCCTTCAAAACTGGGTTGCAGGGTTGCATGGTGTGGGCACCTATCAGGGGGCCGGACCAAGTCAAAACCAGGTGCTGGTCCTTTATCGGATTACAGATTTAGAAGAAAAGAAAAAGATGGCCGATGAACTGGCCAACAAATATGACTAGGGTCTGTTGCCCAAACGGAAACCCCTTTTCTCTTAGTCTAAAACGAGGCTCGCTCCAGGCGATGTCAAAACTCGCCTTTAGGGCTCAGACAGTTGACATCGCTTATCCTCCACTTCGCCAAGATTTGTTAGCAAAAAACGTTTTAATGACCGCTCAAAGGAATTTCCGTTTGGGCAACAGGCTGTTGACAGCTGACGTAGCGCTTTTGGTTGTTAATCAGGGAAAACACAGAAGCGAAAGAGGGTTAGGATTATTTGAGTGCTGAGTTATCAAGGTAATCAATGTCACACAACAGAGATAACCTATCGCTATTAAAGAAAGGCATACAAGATAGGGTCGCTCTGGCAGAGGTAACCGGAGTTAGCGGCTCCGCTCTCGCATACCTCTTATCTCAACTGCTGAGCGAAATAGACCATACCTGTTTGATAATCCTCCCGGGCTCAGAGGAAGCAGGGGCATTTTATAAGGACCTGGATTTTTTTGTTCCCAACCAGAACAAAAAAAGGGTACTTCTCTTTCCTTCCTATAACATCTCACCGCTCACAGGATTGAGCCCGCCAAAACAGTTGATCAGCCAGAGGATAGAGGCGCTCTATGCTCTGTCAACTGAAAAAAATTCCGTTGTTGTTACCTCGTTAGAGGCGATTATGGTGCGGCTCGTGCCAAAAGAGGTTCTTCTTTCTTCAGTTGAGTATCTGGCAGTTGGCGAGGAGATTGATCGGGATGACCTGATAAGAAAATTACTTGCTTTTGGCTATTTCCGGACCTCTTTGGTAGAGGAAAGGAGTGATTTTTCTGTGAGGGGCGGGGTCATTGATCTGTACCCGCCTCTGCACGATTCAGCTGTCAGGGTTGAATTCTGGGGCGACAAAGTAGAATCCATAAGGCTTTTTGATCCCGTCAATCAGAGATCAAAGGCTCAGTTAAGGGAGTTGACTATCCTGCCTGCCAATGAAATCGTTATGAGCCCCTCCAATGTTAAAAGGGCACGGTCCATGGGGAGACTTCCAGGAGGCTCGGAAACTGGTGGGAGTTTTCCAGGACAGGAGGCATGGCTTCAACATTTTTATTCACATCTCGATACCATCTTTGGCTACCTGCCCGAGCAGGGTCACCTGTGCATTATCAAATCAGAGAGATTTGATGAGAGCGCCCGATCAATAGTGGATAGATATACCCGGGAGACACAAAGATTTCAGAATGAGGCCTTAGAAGAGGGCAAACCTTTTCCTCAAACTGATGAGGTCTTTGTCCCAAAAAAAGAACTGGAAGACGCCCTTGAAGAATTTTCCCGAATTGATTTTTTGGATCTTGCTATAAGCAGTGGACAGAGAAAGACGGAGCTAGTGGTAGATTTCAGGGAATCCCTGAAACCGGGAATCCAGTTTGACTATCAGGATATTGGTCGCCAAAAGGTTTCACTTGCTCCCTTGGCAGGTAACGTTGGGGAATGGGTTGAGGAAGGAAACAGAATCATACTCATCTGCAGAACAGAACAGCAGGCGCAGCGCCTGAAAGAGATCTTGCTCAATTATCACCTTACCGTCCAGGAGATACTTCCAGGCTGGGCTGAGGCGAAAAAGAAAAAGGGATTATATATCTGTTTGGGTTATCTTTCTCAAGGATTGAGGCACCTAGATTCTGGCCTGATCATAATTACCGAAGATGAGATCTTCGGGGAAAAGAAGCTGAGAGAAAAAAGGGCCAAAAGGGAACCGGTGCAGGGCATTCCATGGACAGGGCTGAGTCAGCTGCAGGTGGGTGATCTCGTTGTGCATCAAGACCATGGCATTGGGCGCTACGGTGGACTTTCAAAAATGGAGATCAACAATAGGGTGCGGGATTTTGTCACCATTGAGTATGCTGATCGTGATCGCCTTTACATCCCGGCAGATAGGATAGACCGTATCCAAAAGTATGTTGGGCTCGATGACGAGAATCCCCTTTTGGATAGGCTTGGCGGAAGATCGTGGATGCTTACGAAAAAAAAGGCCAAGAAGGCGATTGAGAAGATAGCCAAAGACCTGGTCAAAATCTATGGAATGAGAAAGTTCCTCAAGGGTTTTGCCTTTTCAAAGGTAGATAACTGCTACAGGGAGTTTGAAGCAACGTTTGAGTATGAGGAAACCCCAGATCAGATCAAGGCTATTGATGATGTGCTTTCGGATATGGAGTCAGAAAAACCCATGGACCGGCTTATCTGCGGTGATGTGGGCTTTGGTAAAACCGAGGTGGCCATCAGGGCCTCGTTTAAGGCGGTTATGGATGGAAAACAGGTGGCCATCCTTGTTCCAACAACTGTTTTGGCTGAGCAGCACTATCAGACATTCAAGAAACGCTTTAGCTCATACCCTGTCAGGATTGCTGTTCTGAGCCGCTTTATTTCCGGCTCGGAACAAAAAAGAATAATTCGTGATTTGCATGTTGGCAAGATTGATATTGTCATCGGAACCCATAAGATCCTCTCGGAGAGGGTGGCGTTTAAGGATCTGGGCCTCTTAATAATCGATGAGGAACAGCGGTTTGGCGTGAGGCACAAGGAAAAATTGAAAAAATACCGTCACTCCGTTGATGTTCTCGCTATGACTGCTACCCCTATTCCAAGGACACTCCATATGTCCTTGATGGGTGTCAGGGATTTAAGCATCATTCGAACCTCGCCTGCTGACAGATTATCTATTCAGACCTATGTAGCCAGATTTGATGAAGGTGTCATATCGCATGCTATCGAAAAGGAGCTGGACAGGGGAGGGCAGGCCTTTGTTGTCCACAATAGGGTCCAAACCATTGAGGCAATGGCGGATACAATGAGAAGGCTTGTGCCCAGAGCCAGGATCGAGATTGCCCATGGCCAGATGAAGGAGAGGGATCTCGAAAAGGCCATGATGAGGTTCTTGGCTCGGGAAACAGATGTTCTGGTATGTACTACTATAATAGATTCAGGCCTGGATATACCGTCGGCAAATACGATTATTATTCATGAGGTTGATCGCTTTGGCCTTGCTGAGATCTATCAACTCAGGGGTAGAGTTGGCAGAGCCGATGTTAGGGCTTACGCCTATCTTTTGGTTTCGAGCAGTTCTTCCCTCACGAATGATGCACAGAAAAGGCTCAAGGTCCTGATGGATTTTTCTCAGTTGGGCTCGGGTGTCAACATCGCCTTACATGATTTGAGGATAAGAGGAGGGGGTAATATCCTCGGTTTTGCTCAATCAGGTCATATAAAGGCTATTGGCTATGAACTCTACCTCAAACTGATAGAACAGTCGATTGCAGAGCTGAAAGGTGAGGTGTGGCAGGAAGAGATAATCCCTGAAATAGATACTGATCTGCCGGTTTATATTCCCCATAGCTACATCGAGGAGAGTGATATCAGGCTCGAGATATACAGACGCCTGTCTACTATAAGGGAGGAGTCAGAATTAGATGAAATGGTAAAAGAGATTCAAGATCGGTTTGGCCCCGTGCCACCAGAGGTTTCAAACCTTATCTCTGTTATCAAGATCAAAATAGGGCTCAAAAAGATAGGATCACCGAGATTAGACCTTAATGATAGCTCAATGATCTTTTCCTTCTCTAACGATACCCCGCTATCATCCCGTAAGTTGCTTGATCTGGTTGCTCACAATCCAGGGAGTTTCCGCCTCTTATCCGAGCAAAAACTTGAGGTTGCGAGCAAGACAAAGGGTCTCCCCGTTTCCCTTGAAGAGGCTGGGGAGGTGATAGCTCAATTTGGCACGTGTGCTCGTAGCAATTGAGGAGGGTGTAAGAGCAAAGATTAGCCAAATTCTCCTTGCACTTTTTCTAATAATATTGTTATGTTGAAAGATTAAGAGTATCTTTCTCTGCCTCTTCCCATGCTGGCTTGGCCGTACGATGGAACTCGCTGACCCTTGGGCGGCGGGGGCCAGAAACGATAAATTTTTCCATGTCTGATGTCGAAAGAGAAGGCGTGACATAACGGAAAAAGCCAAATAGTTTACAAAGGTTTCCCGTGGTACATACCAGTTTTATGAGATATCTTATTTTCTTGTCTCTTTGCCTTTTTGTTCTTTTCACCCGGTCAGGGTGCTCGCCGAAAGGGGGATCAAGCCAGAGTACTGTTGTCAGAGTAGGCGATCGAACAATCACTCTGGGAGATTTAGAGAGAATCGTGGATATTACCTCGCTTGAAAATGAAATCTCCAAGGCAGCGGTGTGGTTATGTATCAATAGTCTTGTAGACAGAATTGTGGATGAATCTCTCATACTTGCGTATGGAAAAGAGCAGGGAATTAGCATTCCGGAGATTGAATTGGAAAGGGCCATGCAAGATATTGTTAAGGACTACCCGGATAATAGCTTCCAGGAGACACTCCTATCGAGGTGCATAGACTACAGTGAATGGAAGCAAAGATTAAGAGAACAGCTCTTGATTGACAAGATCATTCGGGAGCAGACTGGCTCTCTTCCCCCCATTTCCCATCATGCTATTAAGTCTTACTATGAGGAGAGGAAAGAGGAATTTCGCCATCCCCCGCGGGTTAAACTACTTCACATCATTACCAAGGAAAGAAGAGAGGCTGAAGACCTGTATGCCCGTCTTAAAGGGGGAGAGGATATGGCACAGTTATTGGAGGAGCAATCTGCGGATTCTGCATTGCAAGGAGATTATGGTACAGAGTGGCGCACCGGCGGTATGTTCCCTCCTGTCCTTTCTCATAGAGCATTTTCGATGGAAGTGGGTAAAACAAGCGCTATCATTGAAACCCAATACGGCTTTCACATCATTAAAGTCCTTAAAAGAGAACCTGCGGGGAGGAAAGGGTTTTTGGAGGTGGTCGCGGAAATTGAAAAAAGACTTGTCAGTGAGGCAACAGAACAGCGTTATAGGGTTTGGCTTCAAAAACTGAGGGATACATATCGCATCAAAGTTGATTACTCCCTATTAGACAAAAAGAAGGCTGAATATGCGGGCAGCTAAACCAATTTATCTCCTTGCGCTGTCAGTCATTGTGTTTGCAGTGCCAACCGGTTATGTCGAGGGCGAGATTACGAACAGGGTCGTGGCCACGGTTAACAGCGATATTATTACACTCCATGAACTGAACACCTCAATGAAGCGGGTAGCAGGCCTGAGTCCGAGGGATTTACGGCAAAGAGATGTAGAAAAGTACTTTGAGTTACGCAGATCTATTTTGAATACGCTGATCAATGAAAAAGTAGCTCAACAAGAAATAGCGAGATTAGAAATCCAGGTGACAGCAAAAGACATAGAACATTCGATCGAGCAGGTAAAAAGGGAAAATAATATTACGCATGAAGAGCTTATCCAGGAACTGAAAGCAGAAGGTATAACACTGGAGGAGTATAAAGAGAGGATAAAGCAGGAGATTCAACGTTACCGGCTGATAAATTATGCGGTAAAGTCAAAGATAGTTATAACTGAAGAGGATGTGAGAAGGCACTACGAAAGCCACATTGATGCATATACGATGGTCCATGAGGTCAGGCTGGCCAGGATTTTTTTGGGGATTAGAGATCCAGATGACGCGGAAGAGATTGCTCGGGTAAGACACCTGGGGAGTGAGATACTGCAGGGACTAAGACAAGGCCGGGATTTTTTCGAGATGGCCAAAAAATACTCCCAAGGGCCTGCTGCTTCAGAAGGAGGGGATCTGGGATGGGTAGCGGTCAATAACCTCGAAACCGGATTAAGAAATGCGATAAGCAAGCTTTCACCAGGGGGGTATACTGGTCTCAATCCTGTTGCCTCTGGATTCCAGATAATAAAGGTTTTAGAGGAGAAAGAGGGGGGGCTCAAACCTTTTGAAGAGGTACGGGATGCTATCCGTTCCAAATTGTATAAACAGAAGGTAGAAAAAAAATATGCAGCGTGGATTGAAGAACTGAGGGAGAAATCTTTTATCAAGGTGATATTCTAAGGTGAATAACGTTAACAGTACTGGACAGGCACCTGACACCCCAGAAGAAATGAACCTGGGGAGCCTGTTAAGAAAATCTAGAGAAGAACGCGATGTAGACTTGGATGCAGCAGTCAAGGCGACCAGGATCACGCGGCATAACCTGGAGGCATTGGAAAAGGAGGAATGGGACAAGTTACCATCCCAGGTCTTTGTTAGGGGATTTCTGCGATCCTACGCTGAGCTTTTAGGCCTGGATAAGGAACTCGTGCTCAACCTCTACCAGCAGAGGTGTCCGCTTGAGCAATATCAGCCGCACGTGCTTCAGGGAATAAGTGCTGAATCTGGAAGATGGCGCCTGATTATTGTTGTTTCTTTTTTGGCAATAGCCCTTGTTGCTGCTATAGTATATGTCAAGGGACAGAAGAGTTCGGTTACTGGAAAGTCCTTTGAGTACCTGGATACCAAAGGCATGGCGGAAAAGAAGTCAGGAGATACCGTGACCACTGAAGATATCCAGATACAGGATAATGCAGGAGCACAAGGGCTTTCCACCAAGAAAGAAACAGTGTCTGAGGATGAGACGAGGATTCCTACGGAATTGGAATCTAGTGAGAATACTGCAGCCCAGGAGGAGCCGTTAATTCCAGAAGAGGTGAAGGATGAACAGCTGCTTTCGCCAAAATTTGTTCTTACAGCCACTGTGAACAGCCGCACCTGGATTGCCATAAGTATCGATAATGAATCATCCAGAGAATATCTTTTCCAGCCGGGGGAAACGATGAGATGGACGGCGGAGGATAGTTTTGACATTCTCATAGGCAATGCAGGGGGAATCGAATTCTCGCTGAATGGAAATCCGATCGGTCATCTGGGGACCGAGGGAAAGGTGGTGCGTTTGAAGCTTCCGGAAGGACAGGAGGGAATATCACGCTAGAGCTGAGAGCTGGCTGTTGTTATAGGAGGGCTGCATTTGGGAAATGTATATGATGTTTTTGACGAAAGAGGCTTTATTGAACAGGTAACTGACGAGAGTATGCTCAGGGAGTTGCTGACCAAACCAATTACCTGTTATATCGGCTTTGATCCCACAGCAAAAAGCCTCCATGTCGGCAGTTTGCTTCCGATTATGTCTCTCGCACATATGCAGAGACAAGGTCACAGACCCCTCGTTTTGGTTGGAGGCGGAACGGCCCTTGTAGGCGATCCCAGTGGTAAGGATGAGGTGAGGCCTGTCATGACCAGGGAAGAGATCGACAGCAACGCTCAGGGGATTAAGAGGCAGTTGTCTCAGTTTATCGATTTCGCCAATGGCAAGGCCCTCATGCTCAATAACGCCGACTGGCTGGTCCCTTTGAATTACATAGACTTTTTGAGAGATATTGGTAGACATTTCAGTGTAAACCGGATGTTGGCGGCAGAAAGCTACCGTCAGAGGCTGGAATCCGGACTCAGCTTTTTAGAATTCAATTATATGCTCCTTCAAGCATACGATTTCTGGTATCTCTCCCAGAACTATGATTGCCTTTTGCAGATGGGAGGAAACGATCAGTGGGGGAATATCTTGGCTGGTGCTGACCTGACGAGAAGGATAGAGAGGAAGATCATCCATGGCCTGACCTTTCCCCTTATAACTACCGCTGATGGTTCGAAAATGGGCAAGACAGCCAGGGGAGCCATATGGCTTGACCGTGAATTGACATCTCCTTACGAGTATTACCAATACTGGGTTAATATAGATGACAGCGATGTGAGGAGGTTTCTGGCCTATTTTACGTTTCTTCCCATGGAGGAGATCGAAGAGCTTTCTCGGCACGAGGGTGAAAGCTTACGAAAGGCCAAAGATGTTCTGGCTTATGAGGCTACAAAAATATGCCATGGTCAAGAGGAGGCCAATAAGGCCCGAAGCGCTGCAAGGCAGCTCTTTAGTCAAAAGGGTATTCATGATATTGAGACGATTCCCACCTACTCTCTGACCAGTGCTGATTTAGAGAAAGGCATTGAGGCATACATCCTCTTCAGGGAAGCAGGTCTTTGTAAGACAAGGGGCGAAGCAAGAAGGTTAATATCCCAGGGGGGTGCCTATATAAATGGGGAAAGAGTCCCGTCCTTTGAGACAATAGTGGGTGTCAGTGATATTCAAAATAACATCATCTCGCTGAGAGCGGGAAAAAAGAACTACCGCATTGTTACTGTTCGAGATGAAAAAGCTGGTTAATCCATTCCCCATCACCCCGTGTGAATGGTAGAAATCTAGTGCCACTGAATAGCTCATGGTTTTCCTCTCAAGACGCATAGAAATTTCGATACCCGCGGGAATCTCCTAAATCTCCACTCAGTGTTAACACAGGGAATAAGAGAAGGTGAAAAAGGTTACCGGTAGTCAAGAAAAGATAAAAGATCTCGACACAAAGGCCCAGTTCGACCTGCAGCCTGTGCCCGGCAAGAGAGATGGCTCTTTAGTTGCCTACGATCCTTTGCAGATGTATTTGTGGGAAATAAGGAGGTATAGGCTCCTTACCAAAGAGGAGGAGATCGAACTTGCAATACGATATAGAGAAAAAAAAGATCAGGACGCTGGGCAGAAGCTTATACTGGCTAATCTCAGGTTAGTGGTAAAAATCGCGATGGATTTTCATAGATACTGGATGAAAAACCTCATGGATTTGATTCAGGAGGGGAACGTTGGCTTAATGCAGGCAATAAGGAAATTTGATCCACACAAGGGAATCAAGTTTTCCTATTATGCCTCATTCTGGATAAAGGCCTATATCCTTAAATTTATTATGGAGAATTGGAAACTCGTTAAGATTGGGACTACCCAAGCCCAAAGAAAGCTCTTTTTTAACCTTACAAAGGAGAAAGAGAGGTTGCTGTCTTTGGGTTATGATCCTGAACCCAAACTCCTTGCCGAACGTCTGGATGTAAAAAGTGATGAGATTATTGAAATGGCACAACGGTTGGGTGGATGGGAGGTTTCCCTTGATGCCCCGGTTAAAGAAGATTCTAAACAGGACTACAGCTCGTTTTTGCCCTCTCCGGAAAGTGGCGCCGATGAATTGATTTCTGTGAGGGAAAGAAAGGAATTGCTCCGGGAAAAGTTGGAGGAATATAGAAAGACGCTCTCTGGAAAAAAAAGAGATATATTTGATAACAGAATACTGACCGAAGAACCATTGACCCTTCAGGAACTCGGAGATAAGCATAGCATATCCAGGGAAAGGGTGCGTCAGATTCAGGAGAAGATTCTCAAAAAGGCCAAGGAATGGCTCGTGGAAAACATACCGAATTTTGAAGAAAATTTCTCTGATCTTCTACATGAATAGAATAGTTGGAACAGTATCTATCTGGCTTTTGCTTTTTCTTATTGCGTTTGCCCTGTCCTGTGGAGGCATAGGCGTAGAAAAAAGATTACCTTCGCAACAGGGGGCCATTGGAAAAGCAGAGATGAAAGACGAGGAGGATAGTATCCAAGGTGCCTATAAAAACTATACCTTTGCAGCTCTGGCTATGATAGACGGTAACTACCAGGGCGCGGAGATCTATCTCAAAGAGGCCCTCAAACACGACAGAGACTCTCCCTATTTACTCCTGAAATTGTCCCAGATACTTGTTAAGAATGGCAGAATAGAAGAGGCTCTGGTTCTAGCCCAAAGGTCAGTTGACCTTGCTCCGGGTGATCTCGCAGCTCGAAGGTTACTGGCAGAGATATACTCCAAGCTCCAGGAATTTGACTTGGCAATAGCTCAGTGCAGGGAGATCCTTGCACAGGTTCCAGACGATAAAGAGGTAAGGCTTCGATTATCCACACTCTTTATCAGATTAAAAAAATACAATGCTGCCCTTAAAGAGCTGTCGATTTTAACAGAAAAGGAACCTGACCTGATGATAGCTCATTACTACAAGGGAAAGATACATCTGGAGCTCAAAGAATATGATGAGGCAGAGGGGGCATTCCTGAGAGTCCTGGAACTAAACGCAAGATTTCTTCCCGCGCTTTTCGATTTGGCAGGTTTATACACCACAATAGGTAATCCTGATTTGGCAATAGAAACCTATCAGCAGATACTGCAATTATACCCTACCGATACAAGTGCCTGGGAAAGGCTGATCGCCCTGTACTATCAGAAGGGTGAAGTGAAATTGGCAGAAAAATATATGGATGAGATGAGAGAGGCATTGGGCCCGGAGGATGTAAAAAGAAAAAGACTGGGCTTGATATACCTCAAGTATGGAAAATTAGGCCAGTCTATCGCCGAACTCTCGTCGATAGTGTCTGCGTGGCCAGATGATCAGGAGGCCAGATACTACCTGGGGGCTGCCTTGGAAGAGAATGAAGATCTGGTTGAGGCGTACAGAAACTTTGATTTGCTTAATCCGGAAGGCGACTATTTTATTAACGCCCGGATCCATATGGCCTATATACTGGAAAAGCAAGACAAGACTGATAAGGCCATAGATCTCCTCAGAGAAACCATCAATCAGACGAGGGATAATCCCCCTCAACTGTACCTGGTTTTGGCATCACTCTATGAGATTAAAGAAGAGTACCCGAGTGCTATGGATATCTTACAGGAGGGTATACGGCATAATGAGGAAAATACTGACCTTCTATACAGACTCGGTATTATGTTGGGTAAGTTAAAGAGAACCGAAGAATCCATCAAACAGATGGAGATAGTTATCAAGATAGATCCCCGGCACGCCGACGCCCTTAACTACATCGGTTACACCTATGCGGATGAGAATGTTCACCTTGACAGGGCCCTGGAGCTCATTGAAAAGGCTGTACAGTACAAACCTAATAGCGGTTATATCATTGATAGTCTTGGATGGGTGTATTTTCGAAAAGGGCTCTACGATAAGGCTTTAACGGAGTTGAAAAAGGCTATCGAACTGACACCAAATGATCCTGCAATTGCCGAGCATTTGGGCGATGTATACCTTAAGAAAGGTGACTACAAAAAGGCCTTGAAGGCTTATGAGAAGGCGATTTCGCTCAAGAATGCGGAAAAAGAGAGATTAGAGAGAAAGCTCAAAGATGTTATGGAGCATCTGGAAGGCTATGCCCCTTGACACATTGCACATTACACATTTCCCGGACTTTGGTTCGTTATCGTATAGAAGATGGGCCCATAGTTTATCGTATCTGACCATTCTTGTATTAGTCTTCTTGATAGGATGTGCACCACTGGTGCTTTCTCCACCCCATGCACCTTTTACTCAAGCAGAGACCGCTCAGCTTATTTCTGACCTCAGAGCAGAGGGAAGAAGAATATCCAGTTTTCATGGAGCTGGGAGACTACGGTACAGAGACAGCGAAGAAGAATCGGAGTTGAATCTGCTTGCTGTTGGTGGCAGACCATTCAAGGTCAGGATAGAAATCTCTCACCCCTGGGGAAGACCTCTGTTTTTTATCGTATTAGATGGAGACAATACATCGGTACTCTCCCTTGTTGACCATAAGTTCTTCAAAGGCCAATCAAACCGCCTGCCGATGGATCTGTTTTTTTTACTCAGGCTTGATCTGGATTCAATCTGGCAAATACTGTCTGGTAATGTACCGGTACTGCCTCATTCGAAGGCAGCCAGTTTAAAACCGTATGAGGTCACTCTCTACAATGGGGTGGGAGAGGTTACACAGGTTATCTCTTTTTTTTCTCGTTCCCTTTTGCCGCGATCGATCTTCTTTCCATGTGAAGGAATTACCATAATGTTATCTGATTTCAAGCAAGGTGATTTCGCACCCAGGCCCTTGAAAATTGAGATAGTACGGAAAGATAAGAATCAATCGGTTCAGATACGATACAAAAATCTAACTCGTAACAGACCAATCCCAGAAGAGCTTTTCTCCCTGAACCCCCCAGCTGGTTTTGAGGTTATTGAGCTGAACGAGTGAAAAAAGCGATCTGCCGGTGTGAGCGAATCCTGCAAGTCAAAAGTGGGCTGAAAAACACACAACAAACCTGATGAACACGACAAAGCAGATGTTGTTTGTGGCTGATAGCATGCTTGGGAAGCTAGCACGGTACTTGAGAATTATGGGGTATGATACCATCTACCAGAAAAGCTACTCGGAGCAAGAATTATCTGAGCTGGTTGCGGAGGGGAGGGTTCTCCTGACAAGGAGCACTGTAAGGGTCAAAGAATATCTTCATGCTATCTTTATCGATAAGGATCTGGTTAAGGATCAACTCACAGTGCTCGATAGCAATCTCAGACTATCCCGGGATCAAGAAAAATGGTTCACCAGGTGTAGCATTTGCAATTCATCCCTTTCAAAGGTTGATCGGGAGGGAGCTCGGGCGCATGTCCCAGACTATGTTTTCTTTCGCTATCCTGAAAGAATTCAGTTTTGTCCCGTTTGTGAGCGCTATTATTGGCCGGGCACACACCGAGAAAGGATGGTGGCAAGATTGAAGGACTGGGGTTTCTGAATCTTGCTGCACGTCACCTGTGACCAAGATGCCCTGAACGTTGTTTTCACATTTTATTATATTTTTAATACCCCATCCGCTTGCGGTGGGGTTTCCGCCAGTTCCCTCTCCTTGGGGAGAGGGGCAGGGTGAGGGGGACAAAACCAGCTCACCCTGATCCTCCCCAATTAAGGAGGCCCGCACAGTTGCTCTTTACCCCTCATCCCCCGTCACTGAGCCCACTGTATGCAGGAGAACACAGATTGAAGTGGGGTAATTTGCGGTAGCGTGGAATTAATCGGCCTAGCGGCCTCATACTCCTCCTTCCTTTTTCAACAGATCATGAGTCCCAACTCGCGGGAGTTCAAGGTGCTCGCCCACATATCTCAGGGTCAAGCGATAAGCTTTGCTTACTCTGATCTCGAATCTGTCCGTCCCCTTGAGTTTCTTTAGTCTTAACGAAGGGTGTTTTGGCTTTTCGAGGAGAAAAAGGAGTTGCTTGTCAACCCGAGCCTGAATGCCTGGTGGGAGTCTTCTGTAATCCTTGAGAAACGAGTTTGTCCGTCTAATCTTCACCGTGAAGCTCTTTTAAGAGGTCCTCGGCGGATTCGAAATCCCGGTAGCGGCCAGCGGAAAGATCCTGATCCGCTTCCTTCTCCTTTTCTTGCCATTCGGGTGTCCAGAACCAGGCTTGGTCTCTCGGTACCTTAATGGTTTTGATGGGGACCAGGCGGGCAGTATTTTCCTCAACTTCTAAGTCTACTTCATCACCGGGTTTCAGGGCCAAAGCCTCCATGACCTTCTTTGGAATGGAGATTTGCCTTTTGCTACTAATCCTCATTTCCTTACCTCATTACATCTTTACAGTAAAATACCTTTAAGTGAACTTAGTTCGCTTCGCTCACAATTGAAATAATGGAATGTTGGAACAATGGAATAATGGGTTATGGGAAGGTGGAGCAATGCGTCTATTTGCTAATTTTTTCTTGAAAACGAAGGTAAGAAATGAGATAATTCTTTTTAAGAATCAATATTCCAATATTCCACCATTCCATTACCCCATCTGGCCTACATGGAACATGTTCCATATAAAAATACTGTTATTTCAACAAGTTATAGAAATTCCGATACATCAATTATTGTCAAGCAATAAAGACGGACAGAGCTCGAGTGATAAGCTGTGACCGGCCGCGCATCGGGGACCTTAAAGGGAGGATATTCGGGTGATGGCACGTGGCTTTTTACCGTTGTTGACGTGGTAGAAGTACTTGAGAAATAAAGCAAAACTTGAGACAGGCCTTATGTAGGAGGCTTGGGATAACTAACTACCTCAGGCTAGTTCAATTCTTAATCTCTTGCCTAAGACTAAAGCAGCTTTTTTCATAGTCTGGAGCGTTACCGATTCATTAACAGGATCAAGCAATCTTTCAAGCGAAGATCGACTCGTAGCCATCCTCTTGGCCATATCTGTTTTGGATAGATTCTGCTCCTTCATCAGCTCTATGACTTGAAATGCCAAGACTCGCTTCAGAGCTGTAAGCTCTACTTCATCAATTAACCCTTCGCTTTCAAGAAAGTCATCAAAACTATCACCTATATTTTTATGTTGAGCATTCATCACTGTTTCCCTTTCAAAAAACTCTTCATCCTTTCTTTCGCAAGCCTCAAATCACTAGGAGGCGTTTTCTTTGATTTCTTAATAAACCCATGCAGCAGCAGTATGAATGTTTCATAAATAGCGAAAAGAATACGAGCTGTTCTTCTGTTTTCTAATTCAGATCTTACCTCCCACAAATCTTTCTCCATTTTTCTGACCACTGGAATACCCAGTGGCCAACCAAATTCAACCGTCTTTAGATCTTCTCCTATCGTTTTTTTGTCGCCCGCGATAATCCTTTCAGCCACTCTTGCACAGGCATTCGGCCTGCATCACTCTTGTAAAATCTAACCTCCAATACCTTTTCTGGTTTTTTCACCAAATTAATGTACTTATTTTGGTACAATTTGTCAAGGCTTTTTTGGTTTTTTTGTTTAACAGTCGCCCCCTCGCTTATTTCATCTTTATGAAATGATAGGTTTCGCCAAGCAATGGCAAGGAAACGAAAACATAATTCAAGCTCAGTGGCTCTGTGTTCTACTCAGGTTCAGGGGTTCACGGTTCAGGGGTTTCGTCTTAGGCGGGTGAGAGAGATGAAGATCAAACGGTTCGAAGATATTGATCCGCCTGCCGTCTGGCGGATTGGGGCTTGGCAACCTGTCGAGAGCGTCAAGGTCGAACGACTGGCACGCGAATTGACTCGGAAGGTGTATTGTCTGACAAAGAGAGCAGAATTTGCGAAGGACTATGGGCTAAAGAGACAGATACAAGACGCTCCCGGGTCATAAATGAATAATACTGCCGAAGGTTTCGATTCCGAATCGAATGTAGAATTCATCCGATTCTTACGATAGCGCAAATCACTAAGTGTTAGCTTTTAACCTTTAATCTGATAATCTAAGTAATGTCTATGAGCATACAAGGCGAATCCCGCCGCTGGACTGCCGTTCGTGGATTCATCAGCTATCTCAAAAGATATGAAGAAAAGTGCAAAGCGAGTAACCGTGAACCCTGAACCTTGAACCGGACAACCTGAGTCGTAACAAACCTGCTTTCATTACTTTGTGTGACAAAGATCTATGCCGTGTATATCAGGCCGCCCCTCCTCCCCCCCTCATCCCTCAGCTTGCCCTGCCCGCCCAATGAAATACGAAGCATATTTCATCGGGGTGAAATTTCGCGTAAGCGAACCCACCGCAGCTGGGATTCCATCGGGCTTTTTGAGGGAATGAAAGAAACTATTGGCAAAAGCAAAGATTCGACCTGAGAAAGGTATGTGCGGTGTAATGTATAGCCAGTGTCCTGAAATGAGATATGGAAATGTAGGCACTAATTACGGGGCAGGGCGTTTCGCTTTAGGAGCGTCTGGCAAGGCGGGGCTTGAGGGAGGAAAGGCAATTTGTTTGCTTTGTGCTACTGAATGAACGCTAGATAGTTTTCGCTATGCACCACCTCATAATGGGCATCAGGGTAACTGGCTAACCACTGTCTGGGGGGTTTTGGGGGCAGGCTTTTCCACTTCATCTCATAACCGAAGAGACTTCCCTGTTGTTCTTCTACAAGGTCGACTTCCTTTTTGTCATATGTTCTCCAGAAATAAGGATTAGCTGTCTGGCGAAGGTACTCCCTTTTCTTGAGGCGCTCGGTAATGATATAGTTCTCCCAGAGTTCGCCAAGATCATTGCGGATAGCAAGGGGATTGAAGTTTTGAATCAGTGCATTGCGGATTCCAGTATCAAGGAAATAGCACCGCTGATTTTTTGTGATTTCCTTCCGTAAATTGCGGCTAAATCCTCGGAGCCGGTAGATTACAAAAACCTTTTCCAGTAAGTCCAGATACCGCTCAACGGTGTTCTTGCTCATTCCCAGTTGAGTCCCCACTTCGGTTAGAGAGACTTGTTTCCCGATCTGAAAGGCAAGCAGCTGCAGTAATTTTATGAGCTTGTTGGCATGCCGAACCCCCTCTAGTGCCAAGATGTCCTTGAACAGATAAGAACTGATAATTTCGCGCAGGTATTCCTCGCGGCCGGCATTGCTCCGCATGGTTACAATTTCCGGGTACGAGCCATAAATGAGCCGTGATTCCAGGTTTGCCTTTATTTCATGGGGACTTTCTATGTTTGAGATTTCCATCTGGGCAAGGGGAAACAAGGTGAGAACAAATCTTCTTCCGGTCAGGGGTTCTCCCACGTCTTTAGCCAGATCAAAGGAGGAGGAGCCTGTGGCTATCACTTGCACGGTGGGGATATGATCGACGATAATCTTGAGGTTCAGACCGATTTTCTCTATATGCTGTGCTTCATCTACTACCAAAAGAGAGTGATCTCCCACAAAATCCCGAAGCTTGTTGATCGACTGGCTTTGGAGATATTCCCTTACAACGACATCATCTCCATCCACAAAGAGGACCTTTGCACCAGTACCTTCCAAGTATTTCTTAACTAAGGTAGTCTTGCCAACGCGGCGAGCACCATAAATGACCACGACTTTACCTGGAGTTACCAGTTGTTGGAGATTCTCAAGGTGTTTTTGGGGTATGTAGGTCATTCCAGTTCGTAAAATACAGTCAATAAAGTGACTGAATTATACATAAATCTGGCACAATGTCAAGACATAATCTCAATACTCTCAATTTAAACTTGACCGATAACCAAATGTCCTTCATAAATGGATATATAAAATACAAAAAGGAAGCAAAAATGGATATAATAAGACGATTATTCCAGAAATCTCAACAAAGCTTCTCAATAAGTTCGCGTAATAGGTATGGATTCGCGCCTCCGCGGGAATGACGATTGAGTGTAACTATATGTCATTCCTGCGAAAGCAGGAATCCACTGATTAGTCACAAGCATAATCTGCCTCAACTTATTGAGAAGAGTACCTAATTCTTAAGGAAAAAACTGAGATTGCGAGTAAAGGAGGTAACAATATGGAGCACATGAAGAAGCGAGATGATCTGCTCGTCCTTTATGCCCTGGGGACGGAGTTCATGTCCGATTTGATGAACGCTGATCCGCCAACTCCCCAATAGTTGCCACTGGCTACCTGTTCAAGAAGGAATGCTGCTCTATAAGACTGAAATCTCTATCGCCTTGGCGGGAGCTTCTCAAGGCCCGAAGGGTTGGCCCTCAAGAGCGTCCGCCCCGGCTGAAGCCTTGCGATGCCGGGCAGGCGCAGTGCTCCTCAAGGCCCACAGGGCCGGTCTTTATCCTCCCCTCAGTCCTCATATAGCAGGGTCAAAATGCTGCGCACTATCTACAGGTGGACCTCTGGGGGCAAACGGTGGATCATTTCATCATGATCATGCAAGGAGAGAGAGTTTGTGGTCGTAGAGCGAGAAAGGCTAGTCGAAAATCCCGATTTGACCGCGTATAACTGCCAGGGCTTCATATCACGATCCCAATGGCTCGTTGGATGGCCCTTTCTACCTCAGTCATCCTCATAGGACTTATGGTTCCAGAAAAAGGACCATGGATCAAAAAGGACTTATCGAGGGTGGTGATTTGTTCACACTTAGCCATAGAGGTTTGGTCAAGACCACCTTCTCCTTCACTTAGTTCTACATGGGTAGGACTGGTGCGCAGAGTAGTTGACAGGGGCACTACAATGACATCATTGGCTAGGCGATTTCGAACGTCCAAAGACACTACCAAGGCTGGTCTTGGTTTAGTATCCTTTGGCTGACTAGGAACTCTTACAAGATAAATCTCGCCCCTTCTGGGATAGGCCATAAGTCTATTCCTCCCAGAGATGATGGGCGGATTGGGCTGCTATTTTGTTCCACTGGCGGTCTTCTGCCTGCTCTTCATGCGACAATGATAGATAGTATTGTTCAATCTGACTCTCAAGCTCCCGCTTTTTTTGGTCCTTGTGCCACTTGCGCAGTGCATATTCGATAAGTTGGCTGCGGGAACCAGTTTTAGCTTCCTCAAGGAACTCGTCAATCGCTTTGACTAATTCTGCATCAAGGCTTGCAGTGACCTTTACTTTTGCTGAAGAAGAAACATTGGAATCCATAGCTTCGTCCTTTATTGCTTATCAATGGTATGAAAATAACTCATAGGAAATTTCGTGTCAATGATTTTCTTATCGTGAATCCTCACTTATGATTATGGCACCCAATAAACACCCTAAGCGCAATCAACACAAGCAATTCCACATTCTGTTCTCATCATTTTAAAATCTAATCTCCAGAAATTCAGAAACGGGGCGATTTTGTGTCTTTTTGAGATATATTGTACAGGTTGGATATAACAAGAGCAAAAATAAACTCACATCGGAAACGCATGTTGTGTCCTGCTAGTATTCGATCTGCGTTATAAACATAACACGATATCCTTCGCCCCTCCCCTCATCCCTTATCTCTTGCCTAAAGCGAAGCACTCCTCGAATCCCGCCTGCGGGATGCTCCTCAAGGCCCGAAGGGCCGCTCCTTGAGCGTAGCGCTCCTCCTGTGCGGGTGTAAAATAACTTTACGATTTGACAAGTTTCTTTACGCACTCTTGAGAGTAGAAATTTCCGCATTGCCCGAGTAAGGCGGTTTTCCTCTGCGGCCGAATCTTTAGGATTGGTGATTTGAGAGAAAGCACATCAAGTTTGCAATGCTACAAAGGATCAGCTGGGAGGCATGAAGCACGTCGATAACATATTGAAATTGCGATTGAAAAAGGTAGCAAAAAAACCGGGAAAAGTGTACGAATATGGGCACAGAATTGACAAAATGTGTCAGCATATTCGGAAGACGGTTTCTCATGGCACCCAAAAAGCCAGAAAATACAGGAATTTGAGGATGTTAGTTCCATGGCACAGATCTTGCTTTTTAAGGTATGGATTATATGAGGATAATTGGAATGGCTTGGCTGGAGAGCCTTTCACTGCTTTTCGAGAAAATGAAGAAAA
>JAFDDT010000226.1 GCA_019310725.1 Deltaproteobacteria bacterium
GCTTTTTTGCCAAAAATTTTCCACAACCCCTGTACTTCTAAGCAGACCTCTGCCCCCTGGTTTTTGGAATGGTTATTTTTCAGTTTTCATATCCTTATTATGGTAAGGCTGCCTTGACCTTTTTTGCTACATTTTCTGGTACCCAACCGGACCATAGCTCTTGATAATTCTTCAAAAACCATACGGCAGCAGCCTGTGTATTAGCCTTCTTATCCTGCATATATGCCAGGAACTTATTGGCCATAGCCTGGGTTGTCTCGTACTTCTTGAGGAATGCAAAAATCTCAGGGGCTCGCTCTTGCATACCAGAGTTGACTACGATGTTCACCCTCACAGAGGGATAAGCGCAGGCATAGCTGGCATCCCATAGCTTTTTGTCATACGGTGGCTCCTCGATGGGAGTCATATCCAGTTTTCCCAGAACCCATGTAGGTGCCCAGTAATAACCGAACCACGGCTCGCCTTTCTTGTAAGCAGCTGCCATGGAACCATTCAGTGCGGCATCAGAGCCGGGGAGAAAAATGTTATAGTGCTTGTCGAGACCGTAGGCCTTAAACTTCTTCTTGTTGATTTTCTCGCACTCCCAGCCGGGGATACAGGAGTAGAAACGCCCCTTGCTCGGGTCTTCAGCATCTTTAAAGAGTTTCCAGTACTTGGGCATGTCATCGATTGATTTCAGACCAGGGGCCATCGGTTTGATGCCCCGCTTGGAGTCTCCTTTGACTACATACGTCGGGACCAGCCACCCCTGCCAACTGTCGGGGAAATTACTTCCTAGATCGATGACCTTTCCAGCTGCAATTCCTTTATCATAAGCTTCTTGCTGGTTGTCAACCCAACACTCCATATTGATGTCTACGTCCCCTCGCGTCAACCCGGCCCACAGAGGAATCGTCCCTCCCGGTATGTACTCAGTCTTATAACCATAGCCATTCTCGATGATAAAAGCGGCAATGCGGCTGTGGACCTGAGCGCTGTCCCAATTCAGGTCAGCAAACACGAGCGTCTTCTTGGGGGCTGCGACACCAAGACTGCTAACAGCTAACAACATGATCGCGATGGCGAAAACGATCACCCCAGCCTTGATGATATGGTTGCGTTCCTTAGTCATAAGGTACCTCCTTTTTTTGGTTAGTGTTGCTTGTTTGAAATCAAAGCGTCATGACTTTTCAGGCAGCCATAAATACTAGGTGAGTGCAAAAACGAACGGTTTGTGATAATCGTGTTGGGTTGGCAGGTATTGTATATATTCAGGTGTTTTAAGGTGTAACTGAGGCGATCGGGCTCAAAACGCCATCCTTCTTATTTCTACTAAAAATGGTTAAGCTGATATTGTATTAACTCAAACTATTAGAGTTAAAATTAGACTAAACAACCGTTCTTGTCAAGCCTTAAAAGGGGGCGTCTCGGAAAAAATGAAGAAAACACTCAAATCAGAACTACGGCGATAAAGCGGGGCGTGAACAGTGAACATGAAGATTACCAAAAGATCCGCTTAGCATTACTCCACCTCCAAATCCTGGACATCTAGCATATGAGTGAGCTTGGACAGACTCAGGATGATCTGTTCGATCTCCCCTTCCGGGAGCTTTTTGAGGCCATCCACGATCTTATGCTGGATGGGAGGAGGGGCGTTCTGCGCTAGAGTCTTACCAGCTTCTGTTAACTCAATGGTAATCACCCGACGGTCTGGCGAATTCCTCATTCTGGTTACAAGCCCCTTTAGCTCCAAGCGATCAATAATCCCGGTCATGGTGCTGGATTTCACCATAATGAATCTAGCAATCTGGGAGGGAGGCAAAGGACCGTTCTCACAGAGGGCAAGGAGACAGTGAAGTTGAGGGGAGCTCACTTGATACGTTTTGTTCAGTTCTTTGGTGTAAAGCTCTCCTGCCTGCATGAGCCTGCGGATCTGGTAGATGATTCCCCTAACCAAATCTTGGGGTGACTTTTGATCCATCCCCTGCGACAGTGTTGAGTTATCATTGGGCATGTTAGTTTACTTTTTATAAAAGAGTTTTGAATTAAGATATTCTATATACTGATTTCTTTATCATCAATGGATTTATGATGCAATAGGAATTGATACACAAGCCCCTCCCCTTCTTGCTTCCTTGAGCAAAAAGGGGATTTTCATGATTTATCCCACCGAGCTATTTAATAAGCGGGGCAATTGCCTTAAAGGCATCAGTACCTGCCCGTTCGAACAACTGAAAAACAATCGTTTCTGTGGAAGTCATCACCGCCCCAGCCCGCTCCATAAGCGCGAGGCCAGTTCTCCAGTTTTGTTTTGTCCTCGAGCAAACAGCGTCCTGGGGCACGTGTACAAGATAGCCACGGGCCAAAAGATCTAAGACCGTCTGGAAAACACAGACATGGCTCCCCATTCCTGTAACAATAAGCTGGGTTAGACCCAGAACGGAAAGTCCATCCATGAATCCCTGGTCCCGCACAGCACTGAATGTGATCTTCTCAAATGGCTCCAAAGTCTCCAGGGCTCGCCGGATGAATGGTATGGTCCTTTTGAGTCCTCTGGGATATTGCTCTGTGTAGAGAATCGGGAATTCAAGTGTTTTGGCCGTATGAATGAGGATACCGATGTCCCGGATCACGAACTCGGAAACCTCTGGTCTCATTGCCTTGACAAGGGAATCCTGAACATCAATAACCACAAGTGCGAGGCCTTTCTTATTGAGATAATAATTATTGAGAGTCATTGATTAGCACTTCCCCTCTACGCGCGCCAGAGACAGACAATCTTGTGAAGGGATTAGGTGTTATTATTATGGTAGCCATGTATCTCTTCCACCGGATGAGTCTAAAGAGACAAGTGCAAAAAGTGCCAGCCCAGTAATGGAAAGAGTTCTGACCAGCGTCCATCCTTCTCCACAGAATCTGAGGATATGTTTTCTCCTTGAGGCAAATTCCAATGACGAGAGTGCTAATCAGCCAGCTCACCTTTAATTAACGTTTCTCTCCCCACCGTTCAAAAAGGTCATGCTCAATTTCAAGATAATCAAACACCTTGCCGATGGTCTGGTGGATAATATCTTCGATCGTTTTTGGGTGATGGTAAAAGGAGGGTATTGGCGGGAGTATATGTGCCCCCATATCCGCAGCCATGCTCATAAGGTTGAGGTGTCCCTTGTGAAGAGGAGTCTCCCGAACCAGCAAGACCAGTTTTCTTTTCTCTTTTAAGGTGACATCGGCTGCTCTTGCGATAAGATTGTCAGAATAGGAATTGGCGATACCCGACAGTGTCTTTATGGTACAGGGAGCAACAATCATCCCGTTGGTCAAGAAGGATCCGCTTGCAGAGGGTGCTGCCAGATCCTCGTTGTCATAGACCTTATCTGCCATGGATTCTACCTCAGCTACCGAATAATCTGTTTCAAGGGTGATATTTTTTTTGCCTGACTCTGAAATAATCAGATGTGTCTCTAAATTTTTGTTGCTGAGCTCTCTCAGTATTTCAATCCCATAGATAACGCCACTTGCTCCAGTAATGGCAATAATGATCCGTCTTTTCATTTATTGTCCCTCCGTTTGCAGATCCCGATATACGTCTTAATATCAGATTAACTGATTATTTCCCTTCCTGTGCAGCAATCTTCTCGATGATCATATTCACCAACCGCTGGCTGTTTGCTATAATAGCCTTGATTCCTGCTTCATCGATGTCATCCCAGTGTACCCCCGCGGTTACCGTAACATTCGTATTGAGTGTGGCTGATAGCTTTTCGGCCGCCTCTTTGGCTATGATATCGTCCTTGTGGCCCAGATAGCAAAAAACAGAGGCTGTGGCACTCACTACGCTTTCATCTTTTAAACTTGGCCTCGGCTGGGCTACTGCCACGGCACCGATATGGGGTTTTTCGCCTCCCCAGATGGCTACCAACAAATCCTCGCCAATCTGTTTAACAAAGGCTTCGAGATCATAACCCTCTGTATCTGTCTTGATGGTAGATTCCACGACTCAGTCCTTTCTAGGAAATACCCCAAATTATCCGCTACCTCTTACCATACTGATCATGATATCAGCTGCCTCCTGGGCAAACTCCTTGTCGTTAATGTGGTAGTCAACTTTAACTACGATGACATCTGATTCAAGGGATTTCTCTAACGTTTGTAAGAAGGCCTGGCTGGATTCCGGATCAAATAACACATCCCCTTCCCTGTCCCCCTCAGACCATCCTTTTAAAGGAATCAGGATCTTGATCGGATTACGGCTCTGGTTAAGTTTCTTGGCTACAATCCGGGCCACTGATCTTGATTCATCAGCAGTAAGCCTAATCGCGGATCTAAAATCGTAAAAAAATATCTTTCTATTCTCATATTTCTCCGGGACAGATTTAGAATCAAATTCCAACACAGCAGCATCAAGCCCGCCTGGAATCACTAATCTTGGTGTATCAACGCCTTTGGGTGTGAGCAGGCGCTGAGGACTAATTGCCCCGCAGTAGCCATCAAACATGGCATCAACCAGTTCATGTGTGGCCAAATCCAAGACGCCATCGAAAAAGGACTCCCCCACCATCTCTTCCATGGCCATTCCACCAGTACCATTGGCATGAAATGGAATGACCTCAAAATGATTCTCTTCCAAGATAGCCTTGATGCTTTCAGCTGCCTGGGTAACAAAACCAAACAGGGACAAGGCCACCCGAGGAGATGTTTTACCTCCACTGTACGAGGTTGACATCATTCCGCAAACGGCCCCTGCCGCTCTTGCCAGGATAAGCCGTGAAATAGAATTCAGCCCCAACATATCTACCACACTATGCATTACAGTAATGTCTTTTGTCCCTATTGTTTGAGACATATCCCGGGCAGCAACGGTAGACACCATAAATTTCGGAACCCCTAGGGGGAGAATCTTCATAATAGATGTTCCCATAAATGTGCCCGTTCCTCCGCCGGCTGATATAATTGCCCCAATTTTCCCTTGATGGTAAAGATCGAGAATAAGCTCTTGGGCCTTCTCAATAACCGCTTCAACCATACGTGATCTTTCTGCCTCCTTGATATTTATCAATTTGCACACAGAAAAATCCGGCGGGAAGTTGGATAAACCAGTAGTTCCAATATCAATAGTGATGGTTGAATAGCCTTTTGATTCAATAACCTCTTTTAAGAAAAAATGCTCCTCACCCTTTGAATCCAGGGTTCCAACAATAGCAACAGATTTTTTCATTTTCTCTTGAGCTAATTGTTCATTCCAAAATTTTTGGCTTCTTGCAAAACCTGGCAGCGTTGAGGTGAAG
>JAFDDT010000227.1 GCA_019310725.1 Deltaproteobacteria bacterium
GGTTTCGAGATGCCTCTTTTCAAAACAGAGGCGTTCTTCTTCTATAAAGTTTGATATAGTGAGTTTAACGGAATTTCCCATTTTCTCTTCCACATCCTTGGTGTTGTGCTGCAGGGTCAGGCTGATTTTGTTGTTTTCACTGTCGGTAAGGGACCATTTCCAGGCAATAACTACCTTAAAAGAATCTCCCCGCCACTCTGTGGGTTCGCCGAACCGCTCCTTAAATCGTTCAAGAAGCGCCTTGTAGAACTTCTTTGTTGAATCGGCATACTTGAGCTTGATCCGCACGATCCGACCAGGCACTTCGCAGGTTCCATAACAGATGAGACCGCTTTTGAACCCCTCCATCTCTTTGATCTCCACCTCCCTAAGGTACTCCATGTGACGGATGGGCAGTGAGGTCTCCATCCTTACCATTTCCTTGTAGTCGGCGATGTCTTTACCTAGCACAAATCCGCCCACCTGGTGTGGGGCCTGGGCCAGGCATATGTCGCCTATGAAGAAAAAGGCTCCAATCATCCATAAGAGTATGTTTTTTTTCACAATGGCTCCTTTCTAGGTAACAGGCAATGAATATAGTTGATTAATGACGGAAATGAAGATAAGGGGCACTACCCTGGATTTTGACGTTGCCCTGGCTTATTGGTTTCACTGTTGGTAAACTCGTAAAAAGTGTTTTGTGAACGAGATTGAGCAAAATCGACTTTTTACGAATGCATCACTGTTAACGATAAAGAAGTTTCCTGATAAATTCAATAATTTTCATACGTTTCTGTTGTATGAAATATGTACTTGGGCCATTTGTATTTGTCTTGTGCTTTATGTTTCGGGTTTCGAAATTATCATCATTAATATGCCAAGCGGCCTAGCGACTTTAGGATGAGGGTGAATCCCATGGCAAACATCCCGGTGAGGCCCATGCCGCAGGAAAAGCCGGCCAACAAGACGGGAGCGTACTGACGCCACATGGTTCCGTACCGCTTCAAAAAGAAGAAGCGACCCAGCAAGGCCCCTATCACTTCCAGGATAAGTCCGTGAGGGGTGGTCTGCCCCAGCCCCCGGACCACACCATAAATCAAAAGCACAGGGAGGCCCAGCAAGGTCAACAGGGCATACATGACAATGGCGAAACCCAGACCTGACAACACATAACTCCCCTTAAGGGCTTGAAAGAAGAGGGAGTTGCCCTCTAGGGTGGAGGTCTGCATCAACAGCATATTTAAGGCCTGGAGATGCCACAGCTCTTGCGCATAGGGATAACTGCTGGAGGGAATGGGAGCCAGTCGCCAGATGAACTGTGAGAAGAGGAGGCTGGCTACCATTACCACCGGAAAAACCACGATTTCGGCCTTAATGATCCCACGGATGCTGGTGCCGGTAAGCTCAATCTGACGGAAACTAACGGTAGCTTCACCATAATTGTGGATTGGGATGGGGGCATACCATATCTCGATGCCCTGATAGCCAAAAAACTTTGCCCCTGCGATGAAGCTCGCTTCCCGCACAAGGGGAAGACTTACAAACTGTCCGGCAATCCCTTCCATCCGTGCAGTGATATAAGATATGACGGGCGTATAAACAAAACCGTACGCGAGAAAGAAGATCCAAGGAAAATTGGGGACAAGCCAGACACAGAGGGCAACATAGGCAAGCGTTGAAGAGACATAGATTCCTATGGAGATCCAAAAATTGAAATCACCTCGGCCAGGCGGTGGGCGAAACAAGTCCTTAAAGCTCCCCCGCTGCCCGGACTTGTTATTTCCAAAGGACCGCATCACATGCCAGATACCCACAAAGGCAATGGCAAGTCCCAGGCCGATACCGAAGCTCAGGTAAAAGTCAAAATTATTGGCAAAGACCGTGTCTACGGTCCCCATTCCCTGGTGCCAACGGTTAAGGATGCCTTGGTGGTAGAGAATCGGGTTTGCCACTACCGTAATCAAGAGCCCTGCTACCCCTCCGATCACTGCCCAGAAAGGAAGAACCATTCCAACAAATAAGAGTCCTAGATCCAGTTGAATCCCGGTGGCCACCGCCGGTAGAACTCCCTCCGTATGGCGCGTCAGGTCGACCCAAGGGATCGGAATCAACCGGATGGGTTGGGTGAAGATAAGGCCTGATACGGTGGGCAGAAGAACATAGATCGCACCAAATGCGAGTCCAATCATAGCGCCTATGGAAAAAACACGCCATTTCCAACTTTTCTGCTTATCTTCCGTGGACTCGGCCAGGGCCATAGTTCCGAGAGCTGCTACTGGGGCCATGGGAAAGGGGAGTTTCTCAACGTCAGAGGTGATCCGGTACAGGGCATACCCCAATCCAAACTGGTCTACCCGCTGAATAATCTGAGAGCCTACCAGAAAGAGTATAGGAATAAGCCAGTCGCGGTGGAAAAAGGTTCGCGCAATCAAGGATCCGGACTCTTGTGCAGGGGCTATCCAGGTGGGAATAAACTCGGCTACCCCCAGCATCCTGGCCGCATCGGATTGGACCAAGTACTGGTTCCACAAAAGACCCTGGAAGGGGGACGACAGGGCTGCCCCTGCCATGTAATAGAGAAGGAAAATTTCTTGCTGCTTAAGCTCTGTATAGGACCGCTTAGCGATCTCAGCAAAGAGGATGATTGTGACCCACCGTGCAGCGGGGCCGATCCCCGTACCGATAACCAGTTGGAGGTACATGCTCCCCGGCATCATGAGAAAGCCGATGAAGATTGCCCCCAAGATGGTCTTCCAGTTGAAGCCCTCTTCGAAATGGCCCGGGGTTTTTAAGAGATCTCTATATTCCTGTAGCTCCTTGTCCTCGTACATGAAAACTCTTTATCAGCCGTGGTTACCATACTGTTATGGGTTAAGAGTCACAAGATCAAAGTTATGGGTTCCTATTTCTTACAGTCTTAAGATTCATGAAATCGTAAAAATCCATTTTAACGCCTGGATACCCGCGTTCGCGGGTATGACGACTATTGTATCTGCTTGATATTAATTCGGAACTCAGCCGGGCAGGACCTGGAAACTCGCATCGCCAAAAAGTCCAATAATAGCCCAAATCCCTCCCATAAGAAAATCGCCTATAATAAACCCTACAAAGAGATACCGGAGCTTCTTGAAAAGAACCACCCCGCCGTAACGCATGCAAAGAGCGTTGCACAGCCATCCCAGAAAGAAGCTGAACCAGAGAATCCGCATTGCCGAGCTGTATGCAGTCAAATAACCAATGGGATGAATAGGCCACCAGTAGAAGCGGTGATAGCAAATTACCAGGATCAGCATGATGAGTGCACCCATCACAGAGAAGACCATCACCCAGTGGCCAGGGCTTACAGGCGATTCGACCAAAGAATGGATGTTTTCATAGACTGCCACTGTAGTTCGAGTAGCCCAATCCAGTTGAAGCTCCCGGATACCGAATTTGTAGCAAAGGGCCAGCATGGCTAGAAAAGAAACGGCCACCCCGGCCACCAGGGTAAGGGATATGCCGCCAATGATCATCCGCCGGTTAACCATCTTATTGGTAATCTTCCGAGCATGCAGTAACGAGGGCATCAGAGACTCTCTCAGGTCCACGAAAAGGGCCTTCTGGGCCACTGCGGCAATAAGGATCCCGACGCTGGTGAAAAAACGGGGACCAAGAAAGGCGATGAGGCCATCGAGGGGGGCAACGGTCAAGGTAAAGTAAGCAATCCCACCCTGACAGATGACCCGGCTGGCTACAAGCATGACCATGAAAAAGGCTCCCACCACTAAGAAAGAAACCCAAAAGGGTATGCCAAAATAATGGCCCCAAATCATAATCCCGAAGGTCCCCACGACAAACCCCCAGAAGGACAGTCGTGTAGAAAGCCACCCTGCCTCTGGAGGATTTCCTTTACCGAACCCAAAGGCCTCGCGCAGCACATCCAGAAGATGGTATCGGGCCAGCCAGACAAGGAACAGGAAAAAAATTCCATAAGCTCCGATCATCTGTGTCTCCTCGGGTCGGGAGAGGGTTGGGCCGAACGTGATCCCCAGGGAAGCGGCCGGTATGTTATACCCCAGAACACTCAAGAGGCCGATCAACAGACTCCCCAGGATGAAAAAGAACCAAAAGGAAAAGGAAATCTGTTTTGAGGTGAGAAAGGCAAAACCAATAAAGGCCGGATAGAAATAGATCTTGAGCTTGTGAAATCCGGAAAAAAGGCCGTATTTTGGGAAATAGGGTCCAGCAAGGATCAGGGTTGGGATCTGGGGAACTGCCGGATAATAGAAGTGGAGCCCATTGATCAAGTGCAGAAATACAGGAACCAACAGGCCTGCCAGAAGAAAGCGGTTGGTTAAAAAATGGCGAAGCTCATTTTTATCCACTGCCTCTTGAATCAACAGGGGAACCTGCAAGAGAGGAAAATTCATTCTTTCATTGTCGATCCACTGTTTGCTGAAGATGTTAACCAGACAGATCATGACAAAAAAACAGAGGAGGACAAAACTACTCCAGACAAGAAGGGGCGGAAGCCATGCGGCCCACGGGATCTGCTGGAGGACCTGCCACCATCCCATCTGGCGTCCTCCTGAAATACCGTTATAGAGGCCTTCTATGGCCTCCTGGCTCTGGGGATATAAGGCCTTGGGGAGGAGTGGTTTGAGGACCTCTTCCCAGCGGTTTTCAAGAGTAGCGAAGTGATGCGGCACCGAGAGATTAATGAAAAAGGTTCGGACCAGCCCTGTGTAAGCAATCCCCGAAACCAGGACCATCAGCACCCAGGCCACCAAAAGCTCTTTTCCTGTGAGCCACGTTCGGCCCCTGAACACCTTTCCTATAAAGGCCACCAGAAGTGTCATGCACATCAAAATGAAAAAAGGCGCTAGTGGAAAGTGTCCTCCTCCAAGCGGAGTCGACTGGCGGTAAACGTTGTTGAAGGGGGTGATGGCGCAGATGGTCACAGCAAGTACCAGTCCTACCAGAACCGCCCGCAACCGGATACTGTCACCCCTTTGTTCCGAAACATCCCCCTTAAAGAAGTCTTCGGCAGGGGAACTTACTTGGTTTTGATTGTTGTCGTTGTTCACAGAGCGAAATCAACCTCTTTTCCTTTTTGAGCTGCATCAAGGGCCCGTTCATAGCGGGCTCGAGCTACTTCATCAAGCGAACGCCACATCAGAAGTTGCTTGCGCAGTTGATTGATAAATGCCTTGTTGATTCGTCTCCAGGCGTTTGCTTCCCCTGCCTCCCGTACGAGGAGAACCTTGATCTCCAAAAATTCCTGATCTTCCGCCGAAGTCAAAGGGAGCAAGCCACACTCTCGCGTAAAATTCCAGGCAAGCCCTATAGGGGCAGTTATCCTCTGTGCATGTAGAGGCTTTTTTGGCAATCTTTGAGAGCATAGGGCACATAAAGGTGAAACTTGTATCCCCTGTGGAAAAAACGCCATGGGAAACATCCTGATGCGCCTTCAAATATGTGAAAATGTACCCCCCGACACCCCGGAACTCACTATACTTTAACAGGGTTGGGAGGGTGATATCAAGGACGCTTCCCTGAGTATCAGGGAGCTTCCAAGACCGGTTCACGTCTGGGATGGCAATTTCTGCTGCCACCCTGGATGGATAAATCACG
>JAFDDT010000228.1 GCA_019310725.1 Deltaproteobacteria bacterium
GCAGGCGTTTCAAAATGGTTTATATAGATGGAGCCTATGATTCTAAGGCTTATGGCTCAATAAACCATTTTGAATCGACCCAGTAAGGGGCCATGTCATAGGCCTTCCCTGGCGTGACACGATCGGAATATACAACCGTGTTTACTGCTTATGCATGGATTGCTTTTTATAACCGCAACCCAGCATACCAGGTCTGGGCCAGGGTCATAACCAAAAAAAAGACACCCATACCCTGGACCTTGACGTTACCCTGGATTCACATATCTTCCCTTGACATTCCCGCCACCATAAGGCAATGATGGCGAAAATAGATCTTCACCGGATTTCTATCTGGTATGACGCCAAACTGGTTGAGATTAACAATGCGTATAAGAATCGGAAAGCACTCTCGTACAGTCTTACTCCTGGTTGGAGTTCTGTTCCTTAACCTTCTTATGGTCCCCCCTGTCAAAGCCACAGACATGTATGCAGAAGAAACGGGGAATGGATGTGTTTTTTGCCATCAGGAGAGCACCGGTGGGCCGCTAAAAACAGTGGGTTTCGCCTACATAAGGAATGGCTATCAGTATCCAATTTCAGGAAGAATACTGAGTAAGGCCCAATCCCTTCAGACCCCATTCCACAAAACCCTCAGATTTATTATTGGTTACCTGCATCTTCTTGCAGCCGTTATATTCTTTGGTGCGATTTTCTACATACACATCTTTATTAAGCCCTCTAGGCTAACTGGCGGTATCCCCAAGTATGAGAGAATACTTGGTGTCTCCTGCATGATCACTCTTACATTCACCGGCACCTACCTGACCTGGGTTCGCATCGACAGATGGGAGCAATTCTTCAATAATACGTTTGGCCTCATGCTCTTTTTCAAAATCCTGCTTTTTCTTTTGATGGTGTGCATTGGCCTTACTGCCATCACCATCATACATCGGCGAATGGGAAAAGAAATTACGGCTCTTGAGGCTCCTCCGCATACCGATGAAATTACCCTTTCCAACCTGAACTATTTTGATGGCTCTGCCGGGAAACCGGCGTATATTTCCTATAAGGGCAAGATCTACGATGTTAGTGACAGCCCGAAATGGAGAGACGGCAGGCACTTTGGCAAACATGCCGCCGGCTCAGATCTCACCCAGGCCCTCGCAGGTGCACCCCATGGGCCAGAGGTCTTTGAAAGGGTTAGGTCTGTGGGGGAAATCTCTGAAACACAGGATTCGACACCCAAACCGACCTCTGCCCGCAAGATCTTCATCGTTATGGCATATGCAAACCTAGTCATTATCTTCCTCATACTTGCCTGTATCAGTGTGTGGCGCTGGGGTTTCCCTGTGAGATTAATCCCCGAAAAGAATCCCGTTATCATTGCGGGCGCCACATGCATAGAATGTCATAAGGCCCAAACACCGGGTATTTACCATGGCTGGGCTCAGAGCGTTCATCGGAAGGTCGGGGTTCAATGTTATACCTGCCACAAGCCTGATCGCAAGAAACCCTTTTTCAGTGAGGCTCACCTGAAATACGATACTACCGAGATATCACCTGTTGTCACGCCAAAGACCTGCGCAGGCTGCCATCTAAAGGAAGTCGCTCAGTATAATAAGAGCAAACACGCCCATACCCTGGAGATCATATGGAAGGTGGACAAATGGTTGCATGATGGCATGAACAATGCCATAGAGCGCACGACTGGATGCTACGCATGCCATGGTACCGTAGTGGAGATTTTAGATGGCCGTCCGGTATCTGGCACCTGGCCCAATGTTGGCGTGGGCAGGAAAAATCCTGATGGGACACTCGGCAGTTGCAGTAGTTGTCATACCCGGCACAGATTCTCGGTTGCTGAGGCGAGAAAACCTGAGGCCTGTGACCAGTGCCACCTTGGCCCGGATCACCCTCAGATAGAGATCTACAATGAATCAAAGCACGGCACTATCTACCACGCCGAGGGCAACGAGTGGAACTGGTCTCCTGATGATGGCCGGTGGAAGGCAGGACGGGATTTCAGGGCACCGACATGCGCTGTCTGTCATATGTCGGCCACTGGCAATGTTCCTGGAACCCATGACGTTACTCAGAGGCTTTCATGGGAAACCCAGGCTCCCTTAACAGTCAGGCCCAGTGAGTTTAAACCGTTCCCCGCTGAAACAGACTGGAAGGTAGAACGGGCAAAGATGAAAAATATTTGCCTCCAATGCCATTCCCGGGCATGGACCGATGATCACTTCTCAAATCTGGATCGCGTGATCTTCAACTACAATGAGATCTACTTTAAGCCGGTCAAAACATTGATCGATTCGCTCTATAAGGACGGGTTGCTTTCTAGGAAAAACTATTTTGATGAAGATCTCGAATGGGAATTCTATGAACTCTGGCACCACGAGGGTCGTCGTGCTCGAATGGGTGCTGCCATGATGGCCCCTGATTACGCCTGGTGGCATGGGTTTTACGAACTAAAAAAGCGTTCTAATCACATCTTCAAAGCCGCTACTGACTTGAGAGATAAAGGCAGTGGGCATATCCATGAGGCCTTTCCCGGAAAATACCAGAAACAGTGAGCCCCCTTTCCGCGATGTTTTGCCTAGAGCCCTTTGCCTAGAGCCTCACGCCTGACGCTTAAGGAGAAAGACCTGGAGTTCCCCACCCTCCTCTCGTATAAGGATAACGGTGGAAGCTCTCCTCGGTTCTTTTGGCCTGGCACTATCTTTCTTCATGGTTACGCACACTATCACAGTCGCGTTCCAATCGCAAACTTGTGCTCTTACAAATACCTCGCCTCATCCCTTAACATTTGCTATGATACCACCTCACACGACGATAACCTGAAACCACTGAGGCGCCCCCCGTGAATGCACCAGCTTTGGACAAAGATCACACCAGACCACTACTACCCCTGATTGCTCTCTTCGTTACCATAGCACTCCTGATCACCCTGTACCGTGCCGGAATAACGAGCGCCACCATGAAGTCCTTGCCATTTTCCCCTGGTGAAAAGCTCACCTTTCAGGTCCGGTGGAGCTTTATTCCAGCTGGAGAGGCCGTTCTACAGGTGCTCCCCATAGAAACCATAGATGGCGTGAGGGCCTATCACTTTGTAATGACGGCACGAACCTATCCCCTCATCGATCTTTTTTACAAGGTCCGCGACCGCATCGATTCCTATACTGATACCCAGATGACACACACCCTGCTCTATAGAAAGCAGAACAGGGGGAGGACCAGCAGAGACATAGTGGTGACCTTTAGCTGGAAAAAGCAAGAGGCCCAGTATTCTGACAACGGAGAAAAGGCATCACCCATCTCCCTGGTGCCAGGCTCTTTTGACCCCCTGTCTATTTTCTATGCCTTTCGCCTCCACGATCTCACCGAAAACTTGGTGATCCAAGCCCCCGTTGCCGATGGAAAAAAGTGTGTCATGGGAAGCGCAACGGTGATCAAACGAGAAACCATTACCGTTGTGAGTGGAACCTACGATACCTATCTCGTGGAGCCTGACCTCAAGCATATCGGCGGGGTATTCCAGAAAAGCCCCCATGCGAAACTAAAGATATGGGTCACGGCAGATAGCAGACACATCCCTGTTAAAATAAAGAGTAAGGTGGTAGTGGGCAGTTTTGTAGCAGAGCTTATCAGACCTAGACAGAGTAAGGAAGAGGTGAGTATCGAGACACGGTAGTAAGTGAAGGGGGATAGTGAGGACAAAATAGAGTTGCCTTAGAGGAATAGCCATGCACGTAACCAAGCATATTGCTGACTTCGCAGCTAAAACAAATTATGAGCATCTACCTTTATTCGTAGTACGAGAAACCAAGAGACTCCTTCTCGATACTGTGGGGTGCGCCATCGGTGGCGTGAGGACACAGAAGGGGAAAACTGCCATACACCTAGCGCATTCACTCGGGGGCCCAGCAGAGGCAACCATCCTGGGAACAGGCGATAAGGTATCAGGCGCCTCATCTGCTTTTGCTGCAGGCGAACTGATAAATGCCCTGGATTACGAGGCACTCCTTTCCCCGCCCGACCACGTTACACCTTATGTACTGCCAGCCCCGTTAGCCATTGGAAAAACAAAGAGGGTCTCAGGAAAGGAGTTAATCATCGCTACGGCTGTGGCTCATGAGCTGGCAACACGAATAGGCTCTAGTCTGATCTTTGGCCGCCGGTTCGCAGTCGAACTGCCAGAAAGAGGGATGGCAATGTCTCTCCCCACACCTGGGTATGGCCTCTGTTCCTTTGCTGGAGCAGCGGCTGGAGGCAGGCTGCTCGGCTTGTCTGCAGACCAAATTGCTCATGCCATGGGAATAGCAGGCTACGTTGCCCCTGTTCCCATGCTCACGAAATTCGCCACGACTGTTCCTGTCTCTATGGGCAAATATCTCTCGGCAGGATTCTTGTCACAGGCACAGGTGCTCGCAATCCTCTCTGTGGACATGGGTTACACTGGAGATACCCAGGTTTTGGACAGCGACTATGGCTTCTGGAGGGCCTTTGGCTGCGATGGGTGGAAGCCTGAGTACATTACAGAAGGATTGGGTCAGGTATGGTATTTCCCTGAGAGGATTTTTTATAAGACCTTCCCCTGTTGTGGTGCTATGCAGAACAGCCTTGCCCATTTCCACAGCATTATCGCCCAGTATGACCTGAACCCCGATGATATGACAGAGGTAATAGTGAAACTCAATCTTCTGGCCGAACTCCCTGCATGGCAAACCACTCAGATAGAGACTCACGTCGGCCTTCAGTTCAGCGTCCCTTACATTTTCTCCATTGCAGCTCACCGCATTGAAATAGGCCCGTCTTGGCAGATGCCGGAGATTTTCACACACCAGGGCATCGCTAAATTTACCAGCAAAGTTAAAGTCATTACAGATCTTGACGATGAGGCCGGCCAAAGGCCTGATGTTGAGGTGGTAACCGGCACAGGCCCAGCCAGAAAAACTTACTCAAAGAAGGGGCTTGCACTCGCTCATCAAATGACCGATACAGAGCTTATAGACAAGTTTAAGAGAAACACCCGTTCAATCCTTGGCCAAAGTCAGATACAAAAGGCCATTGCGGTCATCCAGACCTTGGAGGATTGTAACGATATCACAGACCTCTTTGCCTGCACTTCACCTGCCAAACCCCGATAAACTACAAATCCAGTCTAGCCGGTGCTATCGGCCTCACTCACGGTTGCTCCACAAGAAAACCGAACATACCAGGGTCACTGCAACTGAAACAGCACCCGCCATCGTGAAACTGGCAGAGAA
>JAFDDT010000034.1 GCA_019310725.1 Deltaproteobacteria bacterium
TTCCCTTGAGGTAAATCTGATAACACCCATAGCCATGGAAAAGGAACTCCGCTTTGCTATCCGTGAAGGGGGAAAGACCGTTGGTGCAGGAGTAATAAGCGATATCGTAGAGTAAGATAAGAAGGGCGCAATGGACAAGCAGAAGATCCGAATCAGGTTAAAGGCTTACGACCATAAACTGTTAGATCAATCTGTCTCCGAGATTGTGGACACCGCTCGCGGAACCGGGGCAAAGATCGCTGGCCCCATACCGCTTCCAACGGAAATTAATAAATACTGTGTTTTGAGATCACCTCATGTTGACAAGAAATCGAGAGAGCAATTCGAGATCAGAACACATAAGCGGCTGATAGATATTCTTGAGCCTACCCAACAGACAGTGGATGCCCTTATGAAACTGGATCTCGCTGCCGGTGTGGATGTTGAGATCAAGCTGTAGGAACAGGGAAAGATGAACAAAGGCATTTTAGGAAAGAAGCTTGGCATGACGCGTATTTTTCGTGAGAATGGTCAAAGCATACCGGTCTCTGCACTGGAGGTTGGCCCCTGTTACATAATTCAGATCAAACAGAGCGAGAAGGATGGCTACAATGCTATCCAGATAGGATTTCAGCCAAAAAAAGAGACACGGCTGAATAAGCCGCTCAATGGTCATCTCAGGGCAGCAGGAAAAGGGGGCTTCACCTTCTTGCGAGAGCTCCGGGTAGATGATCTTGAACCCTTTGAGCTCGGTCAGGAGATTACGAGTGAGATATTTGATGTTGGAGATCGAGTAACGGTTAGGGGTGTGAGCAAAGGGAGGGGCTTTTCCGGCGTTGTTAAACGATGGGGCTTTAGCGGGGGAGATACTAGTCACGGCTGCCGTTCTCACAGAGTTCCGGGCTCACTCGGTGCCAGTGCAACTCCGAGCAGGGTGATGAAGGGGAAAAAGCTCCCTGGCAGGATGGGCAATCAAAGGGTGACCGTTAAGAATTTAAGGGTCGTTGATGTCATAAGGGAAAAGAAACTGATTCTTGTAAAAGGAGCAGTTCCTGGCAGCAAAGGGGGCTTGGTGGAGGTAATGAGAACTGGTTAGTCCGACCAGCGGCAGCGAGTCAAGTTGTTTTTCGAAGGGGATCGAGAAGGTTGGGGCAATGACCCGTATAGATATATACAATGTAGACGCGGAGAAGATTTCTCAGCGAGATATCAGGGACGATATCTTCACTGTTCCTACTAGAAAAGATATTCTTCATGAGGTGGTGCTAAGCCAGTTGGCTCATCGTCGTTCTGGTAGTGCGTCGACCAAAAGTAGATCAGAGATACGGGGGAGTAGAAGAAAATTATGGCGTCAGAAAGGTACGGGTAGGGCCAGGGTTGGGGCGGCCTCCTCTCCCGTGCGGAGGGGTGGTGGCGTTACTTTTGGGCCTACACCGAGAGACTACTCCCTAAAGGTGAACAGAAAGGTAAGAAAGGCAGCCTTAAGGATGGCCTTGGCCGATAAGTTTAAAACAGGACAGGTTATCGTAGTTGATGATTTTCAACTTGAGGAGATTAAGACAAAGAGACTCGCTGAGATCTTGCAGAACTTTAAGGCAGACAGCGCTCTCATTGTTTCGGAAAAACCAGATGAGATCCTTGAGAAATCTTCCAGAAATATCCCCAACATTAAACTTCTCAGGGCTGAAGGTCTCAATGTGTATGATATCTTACATTACGAATATCTGCTATTTGTTGAACCTGCCTTGGGCATAGTTGAGGAGGACCTCGCTCAGTGATGGATTCTTATCAGGTACTGAAAAGACCTCTGGTAACAGAGAAAGGCACAAAACAAAGGGAACAATTCAATCAAATAGTGTTCAAAGTGGATAGGCGGGCTAACAAGATTCTGGTTAGGAATGCTGTTGAGAACATATTCAAGGTGAAGGTTCTCGGTGTAAAGGTGATAAATGTTAAGGGTAAAGAGCGCCGGATAGGAAGGAATGCGGGGAAAAAGCCGGACTGGAAAAAGGCGATTGTAAGAATTGCCCCAGGTGAGACTATTGAATTTTTTGAGGGGGTCTAAGGAGGCGTATGGCACTGAGAAAGAACAATCCAACCTCACCGGGGAGGCGGTTCCAGACAGTGCCTGCTTTTACTGAGCTTACCCGTACTAAGCCAGAAAAGGGGCTATTGGCACCAATAAAGAGATCTGGGGGGAGGAATTCTGCTGGCCGGATAACTTCCAGACATATAGGAGGAGGTCACAAAAGGAGATATAGGATCATCGATTTCATAAGGAATAAGGATAACATTCCTGCAAGAGTAGCGTCCATAGAATATGACCCCAATCGGTCTGCAAGGATTGCCCTTCTTCACTATCTAGATGGCGAGAAGCGCTACATACTGGCTCCTGACAAATTACAGGTTGGTGATCGCATAGAATCTGGAACGGATGTAGATATCAGGACAGGGAATACATTGCCCTTAAGAAATATCCCTCTTGGCACCCACATACATAACCTAGAATTACAGAGGGGTGGTGGCGGACAACTAGCGAGAAGCGCAGGGGGATATGCTCAATTGGTTGCCAAGGAAGGAGGCTATGCACAGATTAGGCTGCCTTCTGGTGAGGTTAGAATGATATTGTTGGCTTGCCGGGCCACCATTGGTGAGGTTGGAAATCTAGATCATGAGAATATTTCCTTGGGTAAGGCGGGAAGGGCCTCGTGGTCCGGAAGAAGGCCCCATGTAAGAGGTGTAGCCATGAATCCGGTTGATCATCCACTAGGAGGTGGAGAAGGGAAGTCGTCAGGAGGGAGGCATCCAGTTACCCCTTGGGGGGTTCCTACGAAAGGCTACCGGACGAGGCGTACTAAAAAAAGTGATAGACTGATTATCAAGAGAAGGAAATAGGAAAGGAGAAAGGCTTGCCACGCTCAGTAAAGAAGGGACCTTTTGTTGATGAGAGTTTGATGAAAAAGGCAAAACGGGTCATGGAGGAGAACTCCCACCAGGTCATTAAGACATGGTCGAGGAGGTCGACTGTTTTACCTGAGTTTATTGGGCTGACGTTTGCTGTACACAACGGAAAAAAATTTGTTCCAGTATTCATAACCGAGGATATGGTGGGGCACAAATTCGGTGAGTTTTCGCCCACAAGGACATTTTACAGCCATGCTGGTGGTGATAAGAAATCACGCCTAAAGGGGAAGAAATAGTAAGAGGAAAGACGGATACAAGACCAGGGAAGGTTAGACTACGAGATGGAAGTGAGGGCTATTGCGAAACATATACGGGTATCTCCTCGGAAGGTTAGATTACTTATGAGGGAGATAAAGGGAAAAAAGGTTGAAGAGGCGCTTAACCTCCTTAGCTTTGCTCCTCAAAAAGGGGCCCCTATCTTGCGCAAGTTAGTCAATTCCGCTGTAGCCAATGCTGGCCAGTATCCTGATATTGATGTCGATAATCTGTTTATAAAGCAAATAGTTGCCAATGAAGGGCCAACCCTCAAACGGTTTAGGCCAAGAGCTATGGGTCGGGCGACAAGGATAAGAAAAAGAACCAGTCATTTGACGATCATACTTGATGAGAAATAGTACTGTGAAGAGCGCCTAAGGATTATAAAACACCCAGAAACGTCAGCAGGGGGATTTGGTGGGTCAAAAAGTACATCCAGTAGGATTGAGATTAGGCATTAACAGAACCTGGAATAGCAGGTGGTTTGCTGGTCCGGAGTTTGCCTCACTTGTAGTAGAAGATCAGGAGATCCGGAGGTTTTTAAAAAAACGGCTTCATCAGGCCGGGGTCTCCAACATAGAGATTGAGAGAGCAGCTAACAAGGTTAGGCTGAGGATTTATACATCCAGACCCGGGATAATCATCGGCAAGAGAGGGGTAGAGATAGAAAACCTTAAAAAGGAAATCGAGACCAAAATAAGGCGGGAGGTCTTTATTGATATTAAAGAGGTGAGAAGGCCTGAATTAGAAGCCCAGTTAATCGCAGAGAACATAGCGATGCAGTTGGTACGCCGGGTGGCCTTTCGGAGGGCCATGAAAAAAAGCGTTGCTTCGGCCACAAGGTTTGGCGCTCAGGGTATAAAAATTTCCTGTAGCGGTAGATTGGGTGGCGCTGAGATGGCGAGGAGGGAATGGTACAGAGAGGGTAGGGTGCCATTGCATACCCTGAGGGCAGATATAGACTACGGATTTGCTGAAGCCTTTACCACGTATGGAGTCATAGGAGTAAAGGTGACCCTCTGTAAAGGTGAGATTTGGCCTAATAAAATGGAATAGAAAGGGAATAGGATGCTCAGCCCGAGAAAGGTTAAACATAGAATGGTGCAAAAGGGGCGGATGAGGGGCAAGGCCTATCGAGGGTCGGATATTGAGTTTGGTGATTTTGGTCTCCAGGCAGCGGAGTGTGGTTTTATGTCCGCAAGGCAGATCGAGGCTGCAAGGATAGCAATCACGAGACATGTCAAAAAGGGCGGCAAGATATGGATACGGGTTTTTCCGGATAAGCCCATCACTAAGAAGCCTGCTGAAACCAGAATGGGTAAAAGTAAGGGTAATTTTGAAGGTTGGGTAGTAGTGATAAAACCTGGCAGGGTTTTATATGAGATAGAAGGTGTTGGCAGAGAGGTAGCACGAGAGGCCTTCCGGTTGGCTGGCAATAAGCTGCCATTTGCTACGAGATTCTTAACGAGGAGTTCTTAGCGCCATGAAAGCAGCAGAGCTATGTGAGTTGAGTATTCAAGAGTTGATGGAGCGGGGAAAGGAGTCGAGAAAAGCGTTGTTTAACCTTCGATTTCAGATGGGGTCGGGCCAGTTGAGCGACCATACTGCTCTAAGAAAGGCGAAAAGGGACATCGCTCGGATAAAGACGGTATTAAACCAGAAATATGTCAACAAAGATAAAGCTGAGGCCGAGGATGGCGATACGCGGTAAAAGAAAAGAGATGACTGGAATTGTCTTAAACAGCAACATGGATAAGACTGTGAGGGTCTTAGTTGAGAGATTGGCCAAGCATAAGAAATATAAAAGGTATATCAGGTACCGGGCGAAATATCTGGTACATGATCCCAACAATAGCTGTCAGGCAGGCGATAAGGTGAGAATAATTGAATCCCGCCCTTTGAGTAAGTTGAAAAGATGGAGAGTTTTAGAGATTTTGGAGACAGGTGATCAGTAAAGCGTTTCTTGTATTTTCCATGGGTTTTACAGCGTCAGGTTTTTTACTGAAAGAGATAATTACTATGATCCAGGCTGAGACAATATTGAATGTGGCTGATAATTCAGGTGCCAAGAAATTGTATTGCATAAAGGTCCTCGGCGGCACAAGGAGAAGATACGCGCGAGTAGGTGATGTTATTGTAGTATCTGTTAAGGAGTCTTTGCCTAATAGCAAAGTAAAGAAGGGTGATGTTTTAAGGGCAGTTATTGTCAGGACAGCCAAGGAGATTAGGCGGGATGATGGTTCATATATCAAATTCGATGAAAACTCGGCGGTATTAATCAGTCCGCAAAATGAGCCGATTGGAACGCGAATTTTCGGACCTGTTGCCAGGGAGTTGCGGGCAAAAAGATTTATGAAGATAATCTCTCTTGCCCCTGAGGTGTTATAAATGATTTCAAGGGTATTATCCATTATGGCCAAACACAAATTTCACATAAGAAAGAATGATAAGGTAATGGTAATTGCTGGCAAAGAAAAGGGAAAGATCGGCTCGATTTTGAAGGTGATTCCCCAAAAAGAAAGGGCTATAGTTGAGAAACTTAATATGGTCAAAAGGCATACCAGACCTGGAGGTAAAGGCAGTAAGGGTGGTATTGTTGAAAAAGAGGCCCCTATTCATTTATCCAACCTGATGCTTGTGTGTGGCAAATGTGCTGAGATAGCAAGGATAGGTAATAAGGTACTCGAGGATGGGAGCAAGGTCAGGTTTTGCAAAAAATGCGGGGAGTTTTTAGATAAATAACACTATGTTCCCTTTGTCTTATTAATTACATGTGTTCTGTTCATTGTTGTGTGGGCAATGCAAACTAGATGTCTACATAAGCCAAGATCTTAACATTTACCCGCCAGACTTATGGCGGATTAATGTCAAGCCTGCCCTGGCACGGCGTGATCATAACAAGCTGTTACCCTTTCTACGCTATGGGAACGGGAGCTATACAACTCAACCCTTACACGTCAGGTCTGGGCCAGAGTTTTTTCATTGAAATGAAACCAAGATTTTAAAGGAGCTTTGAAGTCCAAAGTCCAAAATCCGAAACCCTAAACTGTAAACAATATCAAAACTCAAATGATCAAAATTAAAAAATCCTAAAGCTGAGTTGTCCTGGGCAAAGGCATTTAGGTTTAGAACATTAGGAATTTGGCTATTAGAATTTGTTTAGGATTTCGATATTAACATTTAGGATTTCCATAACGCCACCGTGTCTCGTCGGTTTGAGGCGGAGCTTCACTAGTAAAACGAATTAAATATAAATCAAGCAAACTATTTGCTATGTCTCGGTTAAGGGAAAAATATAACAGGGAAATCGTACCGGCTTTGATAAAAGAGTTTGGCTATCGAAATATCATGGAGGTACCAAAACTTGTTAAGGTGGTTCTCAACATGGGACTCGGTGAGGCAATACACAATATCAAGGTACTAGATTCAGGTGTTGACGAACTGGCACTTATTGCTGCTCAGAGACCTGTGGTTACCCGGGCTAGGCAGTCCATTGCGGGATTTAAGCTGAGAGAAGGAATGCCCATTGGTTGTATGGTCACACTGCGAAGGGAGAGGATGTACTATTTCTTGGATAAGCTTTTTAATGTAGCCCTCCCCAGAGTTAGAGATTTTCGCGGTTTATCAGATAAGGCCTTCGATGGTCGAGGTAATTTTACGCTTGGCATTAAGGAGCAAATTATTTTTCCCGAGATCAACTATGACAAAATTGATCAGGTAAGAGGCCTCAATATTACTATTGTTACAACCTGCAGAACAGATGCAGAGGCGCATTTTCTTCTTGGGAGGATGGGATTACTATTTCGGAGGTGAGAAAGGGGTTGTTTTGGCAAGAAAATCTTTGATTGCAAAGGCGAAGAGAACGCCAAAATTTTCTGTTCGCAGGTATAACAGGTGCCCTCTCTGTGGCAGAAGCAGGGGCTTTTTGAGAAGGTTTGGAATTTGTCGGATTTGCTTCAGAGATTTGGCTTCAAGAGGCGATATACCAGGAGTTACTAAATCTAGTTGGTAGAAGAGTAGTAAGGGAGAGACAAAGGATGACGATGACTGATCCTATTGCTGATATGCTTACCAGGATTAGAAATGCAATTATGGCTTCATACGATGAAGTAGAGATCCCATGTACAAAGATCAAGGTTGATATAGCCAAGATATTAAGATTTGAAGGCTACATCAGAAACTACAAGATATTCAAAGATGACCAGCAAGGTCGTCTCATGATCTATCTGAAATATGGAGGGGACAAAGACCCGGTTATTAAAGGTCTTGAAAGGGTAAGCAAGCCGAGCTGCAGGGTGTATGCACGATGTAAGAAAATCCCGAAGATACGGAATGGTCTTGGGATCAATATCGTATCAACCTCTAAGGGGGTAATGACCGACAGAGAGGCAAGAAAAATGGGAATAGGGGGAGAGATTATTTGCTCAGTTTGGTAGCAATAGCCTGTCAAGACCTGACCCCTCAGCAGAGAGTCTGAAGGCAATGTCAAGAGTAGGTAAAAAGCCGATTATGGTGCCAAAAGGTGTAGAAATTACCTTTGATGGTACTATGTTATTAGTGAAGGGACCCAAGGGGGAGTTGCGACGTCTGATTCATCCTAAGGTCAAATTAGATATCGATGGTTCACAGATACTGGTGGCCAATACTGATAACTCGAAAGAATCTCGCTCACTGCATGGTCTCTTTCGTTCACTGATAGCTAACATGGTTCTGGGTGTTACCGAGGGATTTAAGAAGACCCTTGAGGTGATTGGTGTGGGGTATAGGGTTGAACGTTCAGGTAACCAGCTGGTTTTTAATCTTGGGTATTCGCACCCTATTGCCTATGATATTCCCACGGGAATTGATGCCCAGATTGATCAAAGGAACAGGGTGGTATTGAGTGGGATCGATAAGGAACTCTTAGGGAGTACAGCAGCCAAGATTAGGAGTTTTAGAACCCCCGAGCCGTACAAAGGAAAGGGGGTCAAGTATTTTGAAGAAAACATTAGACGAAAGGCCGGAAAGACAGGAGTAAAAAAATAGATTGGTTTTTCGGTTAGTGAGGCATTATGATTTCTGCTACAGACAAAAGAGATGCTCGGTTAAAAAGGAAGAAAAGGGTAAGAAAGAAGATACAAGGAACGCCCGAACGACCACGGTTGACTGTTTTCAAGACGGCGAAACACATATATGCTCAAATCATAGATGACACAACTGGCCGAACCCTGGTGTCAGCAGCAACTGTCTGTAAAGACGTCAAGCCTAAGGTCAAAGGTATTGGCGGCAATATTAAAGGGGCAGTATTGGTTGGTGAGTCAATCGGGAAAAAAGGTAAGGCAAAGGGCATAAAAGAGGTTGTTTTTGACAGGGGCAGCTTTCTTTATCATGGAAGGGTTAAAGCGCTTGCTGATGCTGCGCGAGAGAAGGGACTGATTTTTTGATAAGGGTAAAAAGGAGTAGTCATTGATCAAAGAAGATGAAGACGCACAACTCGTTGAGAAGGTTGTCTATATCAACAGAGTTGCAAAAGTCGTAAAAGGAGGTCGCAGGTTTAGCTTCAGCGCTATTGTTGTGATTGGCGATGGCAATGGTACGGTTGGCACCGGGCTGGGCAAGGCGAATGAAGTCCCAGAAGCTATAAGAAAGGGGGGGGAACGGGCCAAAAAAGATATGAGAACCGTCTCACTTTTGGAGGATTCCATTCCACATCAGATAATCGGAGTTTCCGGTTCGAGTTCTGTTCTGCTTAAGCCAGCCCGCCCCGGAACAGGCATTATTGCTGGAGGGGCAGTTAGGGCAGTTTTAGAGGCGGCAGGTGTCAGGAACGTTGTGAGCAAATGCCTGCGTTCCCATAATCCCCATAATCTGGTTAAGGCCACGCTGAATGGACTGATGTCTTTGAGAACTCCGGAGGAGATAGCAAGGTCCCGGGGCAAGACTGTTGAGGAGATTTTGAGCTGAGCCATTCTGGAGTTAGAGGAGCCTATATGAAGTTGCATGAATTGATATCAGCGAACGGTTCAAAGAAAAAGGCAAAGAGAATCGGCAGAGGAGGAGGTTCAGGAAGGGGAAAAACTGCGGGCAGGGGCACAAAAGGGCAAAACTCGCGCTCTGGCGGAGGGGTTAATGTGGGATTTGAGGGTGGGCAAATGCCTCTTCAGAGAAGAATTCCGAAACGGGGTTTTACCAATATCTTCAAGAAACAGTATGAAATTATTAACATAAGAGACCTTAAAAATTTTGCCTCAGGCGAAATGATCAACAGAGACACATTGTGCAAGGCTGGGTTACTCAAAAAGCCTGTGGCAGTAAAGCTTTTGGGCATAGGGGAGGTATCCCATCCCCTCACCATAAAGCTCGATAAAGTCAGTCAGGCAGCAAAAGAGAAGATTGAATCTGTAGGTGGCACGGTAGAGGAGGTGTAACGGTGATCGGTGGTTTTCAAAACATAACAAAGATTCCCGAACTCAAGAAAAGGATATTCTTTTCCCTCTTGATGCTGGCGGTTTATCGGCTTGGGTGCCACATTCCAACACCTGGTATTGATGGGTCAGCTTTGGCTGCCTTTTTCAACGCCAGACAGGGCACCTTATTTGGTCTGTTTGATATGTTCTCAGGAGGAGCTCTCCGGAGGCTTTCGGTAATGGCCCTCGGGATAATGCCTTACATAAGTGCGGCGATCATTTTGGAGCTTCTCACCGTAGTTGTTCCCCATTTGGAGAAATTGAAAAAAGAGGGAGAAGCTGGACGAAAGAAGATTACACGATATACGCGTTACGGTACGGTGATACTGAGCCTTGTCCAGGGTTTTGGTATATCCGTCGGTCTGGAGAGCATGACAAGCCCTTCAGGAGCTCTGGTTGTTCCGTTAGGAGGCTGGGGCTTTAGGCTTATGACCATGATAACCTTGTGTGCCGGTACAACCTTTTTGATGTGGCTTGGCGAACAGATAACCGAGCGGGGTATAGGAAATGGCATATCATTGATCATCTTTTCAGGGATTGTGGCACGGTTGCCATCAGCTGTTGGCAATTCATTTCGCTTGATGGGTACGGGAGAGATGAGTCCCTTTTTTGGAATCCTCTTGGTTGTTTTTATGATAGCCATTGTGGGGGTCATTGTTTTTGTTGAAAGAGGTCAGAGACGCATACCGGTCCAGTACGCAAAACGGGTGATTGGCAGGAAAATGTATGGGGGCCAGAGCACCCATCTACCACTAAAGGTCAATACTGCTGGCGTTATTCCTCCAATCTTTGCTTCTTCCATAATTATGTTTCCAGCTACCATAGCAGGTTTCTTAACTGTGAAGCAGATCGGTTGGCTTCAGTTCATTGTAACGTCCTTGGCGCCCGGGCGACTGATATATACCCTGCTTTATGTAGGGTTTATCATTTTCTTCTGCTATTTTTACACAGCTATTCATTTTAACCCTGCTGAGGTTGCTGATAATATGAAAAAGTATGGCGGATTTATCCCTGGCATTAGGCCGGGAAGAAGTACTGCCGAGTACATTGACCGCGTTCTCACGAGGATAACATTCAGTGGAGCCATTTACGTTTCCATTATCTGTATTTTACCTGAGATCTTAATTTACAGACTCAACGTCCCCTTTTATTTTGGGGGAACAGCCCTTTTGATTGTGGTAGGTGTTGGTATGGATACAATTACCCAGATAGAGACCCATTTGCTGACAAGGCATTATGAGGGTTTCATGAAGAGGGGGCTCAGTAGAGTGAGATAAGATATGAAGGTTCGATCATCCATAAAGAAGAGATGCAAAAACTGCAAGATAGTCAAGAGGAAAGGTGTGCTCAGGGTAATCTGTGATAATCCTCGGCATAAACAGAGACAGGGCTGAGTGCTTGAGAATTAGGAATCGAGGTTGTTTTAGGGTCTTTTAGGGAGAAAGCGTTGTGGCCAGAATCGCGGGTGTTGATTTACCAAAGGGAAAGAGAATCGAGATAGCCCTTACCTATATTTATGGAATAGGGAGGAGCAGTTCTCGGAAGATTCTTGAGAAGGCAGGCGTGAACCTAGATACCAAATCAGATCAACTCACTGAGGAAGAAGTAACAAGGACCAGAAAGATAATTGATGATTCCTTTCAGGTGGAAGGAGATCTGAGACGGGAAGTATCTATGAATATTAAGCGCCTGATGGATATGGGGTGCTATAGGGGTCTACGGCACAGGAAAGGCCTCCCTGCTAGAGGCCAGAGAACTCACACAAACGCAAGAACACGAAAGGGGCCCAGAAGGATCATTGGAAGACGCAGAAAATAAAGGTTTGGAGGGGTAGTGGCCAAAGATAAAGGAAAGTCGAGTAAAGGCAAAAAAGAGAAAAAAATTGTTGTTAATGGGATTGTGCACATTCAGTCTACCTTTAACAACACTATCATTACCATCACCGACATGAACGGGAACGTTATAGCATCCTCGAGCCCAGGGCAGGTTGGCTTCAAGGGTTCTAGAAAAAGCACTCCTTTTGCTGCCCAGTTAGCAGCACAGAGTGCATTAAAAAAGGCAATGGCTGTCGGTCTGAAGACTGCCGAGGTTCGGGTTAAGGGCCCCGGTGTTGGACGTGAAGCAGCCTTACGGGCATTGCAAATGGACGGCTTTTCCGTCACCATGATTAGAGATGTGACGCCGATCCCACATAACGGTTGCAGGCCCCCAAAGAGGAGAAGGGTGTAGGAGGGAAAATAGTGGCTCGATATTCTGAAGCTGCGTGCCGGCTGTGCAGGAGGGAAAACCTGAAACTGTTCCTCAAAGGCGACAGGTGCTACACGGACAAATGCGCCTTTGAAAGGCGCTCTTATGCCCCTGGTCAGCATGGCCAGAGGAGAGGTAGAAAGATCTCCGACTACGGGATCCAACTTCGAGAAAAACAAAAGGTGAAGAGGATCTATGGGGTGCTAGAAAAGCAGTTTCGAAGGTATTATACCCGGGCTGATAGGCAAAAGGGAATTACAGGCACAAATCTTCTGATCTTGCTAGAACGCCGATTGGATAACATAGTTTATCGGATGGGATTTGCCTCTTCAAGGAATCAAGCAAGGCAGGTGGTGAGACATAATCATTTCACTGTGAATGGAAGGAAGGTCAATATACCTTCTTACCAGGTTAAGATCGGTGACGTAATAGAGGTAAGAGAGAAAAGCCGCAAGAGCCCTTTCATTCTGGAGGCAATGGAGACCGTTGTCAGGCGAGAGATGCCCTCGTGGTTAGAGGTTGATGGTAACAATTTTCGTGGTATCGTCAAAGAATTTCCCAATCGTGAAGAGTTAACCATGCCTATCAATGAGCAACTGATAGTTGAGCTATACTCAAAATAAGTAACACATCCCAACAGTTTTATCCTTAAGAAATGGTGTAGGCGTTCACGGGTTTAAAGGTTCAGGGGTTCAAAGTTCCATTCTCGTCCCCGGACTGTATTTGGCATGCATATTTGCGAGAAAAGCGTCAGCTTCCTCAGGCGTAATCCAAAATTTGGGGCCAAATTGGCAATTACTTGAGAAGGTAAGCCTTTTTAACAAGGCCTTAGGGTTCTCAACGCCCTCTTTTTTCTTAACCCTGAACGTTGAACCCTGAACCTGTGAACGGTTACGAAATGGTTTAGTCTTTTAAAGACACTATAAAACAATCTGTCTTTGAGGTGATTTATATCCATGAAAAAGCTACATCAAAGAAATTGGAGAGATTTGATAAAACCTAAGATGATTGAAATCGAAACCGATTCCTTTACCGATTTTTATGGGAAATTTGTTTGTCAGCCGCTAGAGAGGGGTTTCGGGATCACTCTTGGGAATGCTTTAAGACGAATTCTCCTGTCTTCTCTGCAGGGGGCCGCCATTGTCTCTGTTAAATTTGATGGGGTGCCTCATGAATTTACGACGATTCCAGGGATAAAGGAGGATGTAACAGACATCATTTTGAATCTGAAGGAAGTGAATCTCAAGACTATCAATGATAGTGAAGAAGAAGAGGAGGAAATTAAGCTTGTTCTGGATCTTAAAGGGAAAAGGGAGGCAAAGGCTGGCGATATGCTCACCGACGGCAAGGTTGAAATAATGAATCCAGATAGCCATATTGCTACGCTCAATAAGGATGCTGTTTTGCATGCTGAGATGATAGTAAAAACCGGCAGAGGATACGTTCCCGCGGAGAAAAATGTGGCAGGAGATCAAGAAATAGGCGTAATAGCTATAGATGGTCTTTTTTCACCGATCAGGAAAGTGAGCTATGTAGTTGGAAACGCACGGGTCGGCCAGAGGACTGATTATGATAAATTGACGTTAGAGATCTGGACGAATGGGGCGGTGAATCCACAGGATGCTTTAGCCTTTGCTGCAAAGATTCTCAAGGAACAGGCTACTCCTTTTATCAATTTCGAAGAAGAACCGGAAGAAGAAGTAGAGAAAGAAGAAAAAGAGGTGGAAGAAAAGGTAAATGAGAATCTATTTAAGCCTGTGAGTGAGCTTGAACTGTCTGTGCGCTCATCTAATTGCCTGAAGAATGCTAACATAAAACATATCTACGAATTGGTCCAGAAAACAGAGAGTGAGATGCTCAAGACAAAGAATTTTGGAAGAAAGTCCCTGAATGAAATAAAGAGGATCTTGGAGGAAATGGATCTGCAGTTTGGCATGGAATTGGAAAATTTTCCCTTCCCAAAGCATGATGAACAGGAAGGACAGGGGGAGAAGGAAGAGGAACAGGATCGATGAGACATAGAAAGGCAGGAAAAAAGCTGGGTCGGGACTCAAGCCATCGAAAAGCCGTTTTGAGAAACCTGGTCACCTCCCTGTTTCGATATGAGGAGATTTCAACAACACATGCAAAGGCTAAAGCATTGCGACCTGTTGCTGAGAAGATGATCACCCTTGCCAAACGGGGTGATCTTCATGCGCGTCGTCAGGTCGTTTCCTATTTTATGGATAAATCTGTTGCCAACAAACTGTTTGATCAGATGAGTGTGCGTTTTTTGGATCGCCAGGGTGGCTATGTTAGGATTTTAAGGGCTGGGCATAGGGTCGGCGATAATGCACCGCTCGCAATTATCCAGCTGTTATTGGCGGACAAGGGGAAGGGAGCGGATAAGCCCATTAAGAGGGAGCAAAAGGGCGCTGAAAAGGTTCCCAAGAAGGCTTCAGACAAACAGGAGAGCCCTAAGAGCACAATAAAGGTACCCGAAGCTGAAGAGGAAAAGGATACCTCCAAAGGAAAGAAAAAGGCTTCTGATGTCAAAAAAGAAAGCCCCAAAAGAAAAACAGAGGTTGCCGAGGAGAAAAAGGATTCCCGGGATAAACAGGGCATCTCGAAAGACAAAGTGAAGGTCGCCAAGAGAAAACAGGAGAAAGCAGAGAAACCGTAAAGCGAGAAATGGTGCGCACAAGAAGATAAGAGATGAAAGCTCAAACGGAGCGTGAAGCATTTTTCGAGAAAACGAGCCCCCCTTTGAATTACATGAGGAACGGGGCTTTTTTTATGGACGACTTACAAATTTCAGTGGACATTAGCTCATGTATACGTTTAATCACAAAAATCTCTTGGGGATAGATCAGCTCTCGGTCGGCGACATAAACATGATACTCGATACTGCCGATGCATTCCTGGAGATCTCATCAAGAGATATCAAGAAAGCCCCAACCTTGAGAGGCAAGAGTATTGTCAATTTCTTTTATGAGCCGAGTGCCCGAACAAAGGCATCGTTTGAAATGGCCGCTAAGAGACTCAGCGCGGATACGCTGAGCCTTTCTGCAAATGAGAGCAGTATGGTTAAGGGAGAGACACTCATTGATACAGCACAGAACCTGCAGGCCATGAATCCAGATATTATCGTCCTGAGGCATCCCTCCAGTGGTGCACCACATTTCTTGGCCAAGCATCTTGAGGCAGGGGTGATTAATGCAGGTGATGGAATGCATGAGCATCCCAGTCAGGCATTGCTGGATCTTTTCACCATTCGAAAAAAGAAGGGCAGGATAAAGGGATTAAGGGTTGTCATAATTGGAGACATAGCGCACAGCAGGGTCGCAGGGTCCGATATACGGGCCTTGAAGAAGATGGGAGCCGAGGTAACCGTTTCAGGCCCGCCGACCATGATTCCTACTGATGTTGAATCATTAGGGACTCAGGTGGTGTCAGATCCAACAAGGGCGTTGAAGGGCAAGGATGTTATCATGATGCTACGGATTCAGCTCGAAAGGCAGAGTGGAATCCTGTTTCCGAGCCTGCGGGAGTATTCCAATTTTTTCGGTTTGAACAAAGAGCTTTTAAAGGGGGCAAAAAAAGATGTCATTATAATGCATCCAGGCCCAATAAATAGGGGTGTGGAGATAACATGGGATGTGGCAGATGGCCCTTTTTCCGTGATCCTTGATCAGGTCAGCAATGGTGTAGCCATAAGAATGGCCCTCCTTTATCTGCTGATTGGAGGGGAATAAGGTGATAACCTGGATCAAAGGCGGAGATATAATAGACCCTCGCCTTGGAACACAAAAGAAACTGGATATTCTCATAAGCAAGGGAAGGATTGAAAAGCTCCTTACTCCTGGGAGCTTTCAACCGCCTGGTGGTGGCGAAGTAAAGACAGTGGATGCATCAGGGATGTTCGTTACCCCTGGCCTCATTGATATGCATGTTCATTTCAGGGAGCCTGGAGAGGAGTACAAGGAGACAATTGCCTCGGGGAGCACGGCCGCTGCTGCAGGTGGGTTTACCGCCGTGGCATGTATGCCTAACACAAACCCCGTTAATGACTCACGATCTGTTACCGAGTTTGTTCTAGAGCGGGCGCGAAAGGCTAATGTGGTACGATTATATCCGGTTGCGGCAATAAGTAAAGGCCAGAAAGGTGAGTCGCTCACTGAATTTGGCGACCTCAAACGGGCAGGTGCGGTGGCAGTGTCCGATGATGGGAGACCAGTCACCAGCAGCGAACTCATGCGCAGGGCAATAGAATACGCTCGGTTTTTTCAACTACCGGTTATCTCTCATTGTCAGGATCTGAGTCTGTCATCCGAGGGCGTTATGCATGAGGGCTCTATATCTACCCGGTTGGGCCTGAGTGGAATTCCCGCGGCTACCGAGGAGATCATGGTGGTGAGGGACATACTATTGGCCAAGTTAACGGGATACCCCGTCCATATTGCCCATGTGAGCACTGAGGGGTCGGTTGCCTTTATTAGGCGGGCCAAAGGGGAAGGTATTCCGGTAACAGCAGAAACAGCTCCTCATTACTTCAGTCTTGATCACACCGCTGTCATCGGCTATGATACGAATGCCAAGATGTATCCCCCATTGCGGGAATCCAAGGACGTAGATGCCATAAAAAGGGGGCTTTCCGAGGGTGTCATCGATGTCATTGCAACCGATCATGCCCCCCATAGCCCTCTGGAGAAAGACGTGGAGTTTGATAAGGCCTCATTTGGCATCATTGGTCTTCAGACCGCTCTGCCTCTCACCCTGGACTTGGTAAGAGAAGGCGTGATGGACCTGCCTGGTGCAATAGCAAAGCTGTCCTGTAACCCTGCTGCTATTCTCAACACCAAGGGTGGCGTTATTGAAGAGGGCAAAGAAGCAGATCTAACTATCATAGATCTTAATAAGGAATACGTGTTTACCGAGGAGCGTATTAAATCCAAGAGCCATAATTCGCCCTTTATTGGGGTGAAGATGAAAGGTATAGCAGTCCTAACCATGGTAAAGGGAAGGATTGTTTGGGAGTCCAATGAACTCAATCCTGGTAGTTGATGATGAATTGAGCATGCGGGAATTCCTTGAGATCGTATTGACCAAGGAAGGTTATGCTGTTCATTTTGCGTCCAGCGGAGAGGAGGCATGCACGACTCTGGACAAAGAGGCATTTGATTTGGTTATTACCGATATCCGGATGGACGATATAGATGGGTTAGGGGTCCTCAGAAAGGTAAGAGAGGTCAATTCAGAAACACGGGTCATTATCATCTCGGCATTTGCCACAGCAGAGACAGCAGTTGAGGCCATGAAGGATGGGGCTTACGATTATATTCCTAAGCCATTTAATGTGTCTGAATTCAAAAAGATTGTCCGAGATGCCCTTGAAAGAAAGACACTTCCAAAGCACAAGGATGAAGAAGAGTACCATTTTGGTTGTCTAATCGGTGAAAGCCCTCAAATGAAAAGGACTTATGACCTGATCAGAAGGGTTGCGAGCACCAAGACCAATATACTCATTTCTGGCGAAAGCGGTACAGGAAAAGAGCTCGTGGCGAGGGCTATTCATGGACAGAGCCCAAGAAAAGATCAACCCTTTGTTGTTATTAACTGTGCCGGGATTCCTGAGACCCTGATTGAGAGCGAGCTTTTTGGTTACAAGAAGGGGGCATTTACTGGAGCAAATACCGATAAACAGGGTCTGTTTGAGGCAGCAGATGGTGGCACCGTATTCTTTGACGAGATAGGTGAGCTCACTCCCGCCATTCAGGTTAAGCTCTTGAGGGTTATTCAGGAAAAGACCTTCACAAGGATTGGTGAGACCGAGGAGCGGCAGGTAGATGTACGATTCATATCGGCTACGAACATAAATCTTGAGGAGGAGGTAATGGACGGGAGTTTCAGGGAGGACCTCTTCTTTAGACTCAATGTTATTGAAATAACTATGCCGCCTTTGCGGGAGAGAAAGGGAGATTTGCCCCTTTTGGCACAGCATTTTTTGGGAAAATACTCCCATGAACAGGGCAAAGAGATAAACAAGTTATCTGCCTATGCAATGGATATTCTGAGTCAATATCCGTTTCCTGGCAACGTGAGAGAGCTAGAGAATATCATTGAGCGGAGTGTGGCACTGGAGACCTCCAATATTGTTTTGCCTCAGAGCCTGTCCCTATCTAATTTTAAGAAGGGCCGGATGCGGGAAAACAGACGTCGCACCGACCTCAGTGAGGACGGAATCAAACTGGATAAGGTTATGGCTGAACTGGAAAAGGACTACATCCTTAGGGCCTTGGACATGGCTCACGGATCAAAGCAAAGGACTGCCAGGCTTCTGGGTATCACCATGCGATCCTTGCGGTACCGGATGAGTAAGCTGGGGCTCGAGGCCTTTTCTGGAGAATTGTCATAATTCTGAAATACCGCACGAGACTTACTTCACACAACAGCCTGACTCTGACACTTCCGGTAAGATTTTAACAAAAATTGTCATAAGTCTGACAAAAAATGTCCGCAGCAGGCAAAAAAATGCCAGATAGGGCTGGGTGCAGAGGTGTATTTGTAAGCATAATAGTGCTAACTATCTGAAAATATTAAATTTTATGTTTTGACTAAGAAATCCGATTGAATGGCACGGTACTTGCTTTCTAACATCACCAAGACCTAAATGTTCACTCAGAGGGGAGGTGATTTACCAAACATACACCGTCTAAGTTTTGCAACCATGTACCACGTAAATAAATCATAGGAGGATAGAAAGATGTTGTTAAAAATGAACAAAATGAAAAATCAGAAAGGTTTCACCCTTATCGAGTTGATGATCGTTATTGCGATCAGTGCATACAGGAAAAGATCATATGATTCTTCTGCACAGTCAGACCTGAGGAATGCCGCTACAGCTCAGGAAGCTTATTTTGTGGATGCGTCTGAATATGCTGACACTTCAGCTACTCTCATTGGTGCTACCTACGGACTGTATCTGTCAGATAAGGTGGTTTTCTCGGTAAGAAACGCCACTGGTGAATCCTATTCAATGAAAGCGCAACATCCCTCAGGGGAGCACAGTTATATCATTAAAGGTCCAGGTGGCTCTGTAAGTAAGTATAATTAAGCTCTAACGTGATTGACTGGGAGACGTTTCAGTGTAAACGTTTCTCCCAGTCCTATTAGCTTATTTGATAGGGTTCTTCCGTATCGCTTTTCTAACTGTAATGGTATAGAACAATGATCGAAAAAAATACTGAAAGAGGTTTCACCCTGATTGAATTGATGATCGTTATCGCGATAATCGGCATCCTGGCAGCGATTGCTATCCCGCAGTTTAGCAAGTACCGACAGAGGTCTTACAATTCCTCAGCGCAGGAGGATCTGAGAAACGCCGCTACTGCCCAGGAAGGCTATTTTGCTGATATGGATGAGTATGCTGACACTTCAGCAACGCTCGTTGGTGCTACCTACGGACTGTATATGTCAGATCAGGTGAAATTCAAAGTGAGAAATGCAACTAGTCATAGCTATTCAATGTATGCTTGGCATCCTTCGGGAGACGCAAGTTATATTATCAAAGGCCCAGGTGGTTCAATAAGTAAATATAACTAAGCACTAAGAGTGAATGATCGGGAGGAGTTAGAGTCTGATCGCTCCTAAAATGTCAACCTAAAATTGACCCACCCCGACAGCCCAATTTTGACCCACCCATAGTTTGATAAAAACATCGTTTATTGCCAAAAACGTTCTCTTTGATCTGGCAATTTAATGGTGCCTTTGTATGGAAGTGAATGGAGGGAGCCCCCGATAGGGCGACCGTAGTTCACTCCCATACAAAGGTAAAACATGGCTCTCTTTTTATGGGCTATCTATGCACAATGCTATCAACTCCCGTGCCTTTTGCTTGCTGTAATCAATACCTGCTCTTGAGGCGTCATCAATCCAGAACGGATAATTATATCCACATCCACTGATTAAGAGTCCACCGTCTACGTCCGTTATCATGTGAATATCATGATCATTTGGGCAGTGATCAAACCGTGTGGTGTTTTTATCCGTGACGTCAAAATTGATGGTTTCCAACCCGCTCTTTAACGAGTTATATTTTGTAATTTCCATTATGACACCTTATCGTTTGCTTTGTTTGTGTTTAAGAGTTTCCTTGAGCCTGTAACTTTCCCAGGTGCAGTTGATTATATGGGCCTTATGCGTTACTCGATCCAGCAGGGCTGCTGTAATGTTTGGATCTCCAAATATCTGAGTCCAGTCACCAAATCCCATGTTAGAGGTGATTATCACTGATTTTCTTTCGTGACGCTCCGCCAAAACCTGAAAAAGAAGTTCCGCTCCTTCCTTAGAGAATGGAACGTAGCCTAATTCGTCAATGATGAGCAATCCATAGCCTGCATAACGGTTTATAACGCGGCCCAGGATCTTTTCCTCTCTTGCCTCAATCAGCTCATTGGCAAGACCGCAGCCTGTCACAAATCGTGTTCTTACTGCCTGGCTGCACGCCTCCATACCAAGGGCTGTTGCAAGGTGTGTTTTGCCGGTGCCGCTCTTGCCTATAAAAATTATGTTTCTGGACTGTTTGACATATTCACAGGCCGAAAGCTCTTTATTGAGCCGAACATCCAAATCCTGTGCCTCCTCAAAGTTAAAGGTCTCAAGCGGTTTTAACAAGGGAAATTTTGCCTCCCGCAATCGTCTTTTGCGTCCGTTCGCCAACCGGACCTGAACCTCGATTTCGGTTAGATTCAGTAGAAACTCATCGCAGTCAAGCTTGTCCTGCCTGGCCTGACGAAGGTGGCTGTCTAAATTGGTTATCATCGCAGACATCTTTAATGCCTTCAGATTTTCAATCAGCAACGCCTTCATTCCCGCGTTCATATTTCACCTCCTATCTGGCTGTAAACAGAGACGTCAGGAGGCGGCAGGGTCTGCCAGTTGTCCAGAGCGGAAAACGATGCAGACTGACTGTTTGTATGCAACAAGATATGCTCTACTGCCTGGCTGGAGCTTACA